>CAYJQA010000912.1:0-1207 GCA_964372065.1 uncultured Litorilinea sp. | reverse complement strand
CTAGCCACATATCACTTTGGACGTTAACAAGAGAAGAAGGCTGGTGCAAAGGGTTCTGATACACTATTCGTTGCGAACGGACGTGTATCAAGGAGACTCTCATGCGAACCAACCTTCAGCTGTATCATAGGGTATTGGAGCAACTTTGCCAATGGTTGCCGACAGAGCGCATCACGCGGCGACGCAACATGGCGCTGCTGGTGGCCGGGCTGTACTTGAGCCGCGCGGTGCATCTGGCGTTGGTGGTGCGCACCTGGCCAAGCCGGAGCAAAGAGCCGAGTCTGGTGAACAGCGCCCAGGGGGCACCCGGCCGCTTTCTGGACAATCCTCGGGTCGACGTGCGTGCGTGGTATCGCCCGATGGCGACCCAGTTGGTGCAAAGCTTGGCCGGACATCCCATCCGTCTGGTGATTGACTGCACGAAAGTCGGCTTTGACTTTCGGTTGATGACGATTAGCATTGCCTATCGCAAACGGACCTGGCCCCTGGTCTGGAGCGTGCATCGCGGGCGCAATGGGCACACGACGGACGCGCAACAGTTGGCCCTGATGCGGGCGGTGCGGCCCCTGATCCCGTTGCACCACGAGGTGTGGGTGTTGGGCGACGCCGGCTTCCAAACGGTTGCGTTGGTGCAGTGGCTCTGTCGTCAGGGCTGGCACTTTGTCCTGCGCCAGCAAGGACGTATCACCGTCAGCCAACCAGGTCAGCCGTGGTGCAAACTGAACCAGTTTGACCTCGCCCCCGGCCAGACCCGCAGTCTGGGTTGGGTGCGGCTGACCAAAAAGCAGGATGTCGGTTGGTTCTGGCTCATCTTGCACTGGGAGAAAGGACAAGATCAACCCTGGTATCTGCTCTCGGATCGGGCCGGGCAACGCGACTTGCTGCGTCTGTACAAAGTGCGCATGTGGACCGAGGAGATGTATGGCGACCTCAAGGGGCACGGCTTTGACCTCGAAGCCACGCACCTCGACGACCAAGAGCGCATCTCCCGCCTGGTGCTGGCGGTCTGTCTGGCCTTCGTCGGGTTGTCTGCGCTGGGCAGTTGGGTCGTCAAGAACGGCTATCGGCATTTCGTCGACCATAAGAGTCGTCGTGACAAAAGCTACTTCCGCATCGGTTGGGACTGGCTCAGTCGCTGTCTACGTCTGGCTGACCCCTTCCCTTTGCGCTTCAAACCCTATCCGTGACCAAAGTGATATGTGGCTAG
>CAYJQA010000911.1:0-1338 GCA_964372065.1 uncultured Litorilinea sp. | reverse complement strand
CCCGAAAGGAACGCCTCTCATGCGCAGTGTATTCGGAGAACGCCGCCAGGTCAATGGTCGAACGATGCTGATACAAGCCATCGCCACGAGCCATGCCCAACTGTTGGAAGCGGTGAGCCGGCAACTGACGGCCCGGTTGGTAGATGCCGTGAGTTATCTGTTGGGACGCGGCGTCTATGAACGGTGTTGTCAAGGAGCGCTGTGGGCAGAACAAAGTGGGCGCTGTCATCGGTGTGGGAGCCAGGCGGTGGGTCGGATGATGCGCAACGGCTATCGTCAGCGGAGTTTATTGACACCACTGGGTTGGGTGGAGTTCTGGCTGCCGCGGGTGCGTTGTCAGTGTGGGGGCAGTGTGGAGATGACGTTTGAGGGACTGGTACGTCCCTACCAGCGCCTCAGCGATCTGGTAGACGAAGAGATCCGGCGTTGGTATCGACAAGGGCTGAGTCTGCGCCAACTGCAAGCGGAGTTGGCGCAGAGCTATCTGGGACCGCTCGCCCTAAGCACTCTGCTGCAGCGTCTGCATCAATTCGTGCCGACGAGCCTGCCCGTCAGCGGGAGCCCCCTGGGCGCGCCCATCGTGCAGGTCGATGCGATCTGGGTCACCCAGGTGTTGCCCAACGGACGGACCTTCACCGACCGCAAAGGACGCCGCCGTCCGTGCAAGAGTCGCCACAAGCGTCCGCTCTTCATCGCTTTGGGCATCTGGCCGGAGACCGACCAGGCGCAGGTGCTGGACTGGATGTTGGGTGCGAGCGAAGAGAGCGAAGCCTGGCTGAGTTTCCTCACGCGGTTGGAAGCCGCCGGTCTGCGGGGCGAGCAGGGGCTGCAACTCATCATCCACGACGGTGGAACCGGGCTGTGTGGAGCGCTGCAGAGTGTCGATTTCAATACCCCCACCCAACGCTGTCTCTTTCATAAGCTGCGCAACATCGCCGATGCCATTCAACTCCCCACCGGTCTCACCCGTCGCCAACGCAGTACACGTCGTAAAGCCATTCTCAAGGAGTTCCGCACCATCTGGCAAGCCCAACAGCGGACGACCGCCTTGCGTCGCTACCTTCACGTTGTCCGTGAGTTCCGGCATACTCAGCCGCAAGCCGTGGCTGCCTTGCGCCGCGACTTCCGCACCACCTTAACCTTTTACCAACTCAGTTCACTCTATGCGGTGCGTCATCTCCGCACCACCAGTCGCTTGGAACGTTTCAACCGGACGTTGCGGACGCGCCTCCGCCGCGCCGCAGCCCTCCATTCCGACCAAGGACTCATCAGCATGATTACCCAACAAATCCACGCCTTCAATGCAAGTCAAATTTCCACCAATTAACGTACACTACC
>CAYJQA010000910.1:0-1378 GCA_964372065.1 uncultured Litorilinea sp. | reverse complement strand
AACCGCCGCTAGTATTATCGAACAGGCAAGAGGAAAGACCGGAACCGCCGCGGAACGAGTAAGTTCGGAACGTAGATGGGTCTTCCTCTTGCCGAAGCGCTTTGCCGATGTGGAGCCAAAGGTTATCATAGCCGCGAAACGTTTGGTGGATGCCGCAAGCCACAAGACCGGATGACCGCCGCCAGGCTCAAGTCTGTGCGTAGACAGGTCGGCAGGCAGGTAGTGAACCGGAGATGACGCAGAGAACCTGGAGCGGAGGAGCTCGCATACTAGCTGGTTGACGGCCCTCTGGTGAACCTGCCCGGCATCGCTTTGAGAACAAGGAGTGGGAGCATGACCATCGTCTATGTGGGAGTCGATGTGGCGAAAGCCAAGCTGGATGCTGCGGTCGCCTGGTCGGCCCAGGTGCGCCAGGCGGTGGGCCGGTTTGACAATACCGAGGCCGGGATCGCCCAGCTGGCGCAACGGGTGACGGCGTGGGGGCAGACGCACGGGGAGGTGACGGTTCATCTGGTGGTCGAGCCGACGGGCGGCTACGAAGCCCGTCTGGTGCGCTGGGCCTATACCCAGGGCTGGCAGGTGACACTGGTCAACCCCTTGCAGTTGCGGCGCTGGGCGGCAGGCATGGGGGTGCGCGCCAAGACTGACGGTGTGGATGCGGAGGTGCTGAGTTGGTATGGGGCGGCGACCCAGCCGGCGGGCCAGGAACCGATGGGTGAAGCGGCCGAGCAACTCGACGAGTTGCTGCGGCGCCGCCGCGAACTGGAGCAACTGCGCCAGGCGGAGCGGAATCGACAGGCGGCCGCGGCGCACAAGCCGCACACGCCGTCGGCTGTCCACCAGAGCTTGGTGCGCACGTTGCAGGCGCTGGACGAGGAACTGGCCGCCATCGAGGAGGCCATCCAGCAACTGCTCAAACAGGAACTGGTCTTGCGCCAGCAACTCCACCTCCTCCGTACCCTGCCCGGTGTCGGCGAACGGGTCGCATTGCCGTTGTTGGCCCTGTTGCATCGCTTTGCGGCGCGGACGGCGGGTCAAGGCACGGCCAAACAACTGGTCGCCTTTGTCGGGCTCGACCCCCAACCTCACGAGAGCGGGTCCAGCGTCCACAAACGGCCGATCATTTCGCATCAGGGCGATGTCCAGATGCGCTCCCTGCTTTATCTCGGTGCCTTGGGCGGCAAGCGTGGTCGTTTCTTGAAGCAAATCTATCAACAACTCCTTGCGCGCGGTAAGGCTAAGAAAGTGGCGCTCGTGGCTTGTGCGCGGCGCATTCTCGTCTGGGCCTGGGCTATCTTTCGTACCAACTCGCCCTTCGACCCGCTCAGATTGGCGAAAACTGCCCATTTTGCCGCTTGACATCGATAAGAGAATCTAC
>CAYJQA010000909.1:0-1379 GCA_964372065.1 uncultured Litorilinea sp. | reverse complement strand
AAACCGCCGCTAGTATTATGAGACAGGCAAGAGGGAAGACCGGAACCGCCGCGGAACGAGAGAGTTCGGAGCGTAGATGGGTCTTCCTCTTGCCGATGGGGAGACAATGCATATAATCGCGCCAAACGGTTTGGAGATGCCGCAAGCCACAAGACCGGATGACCGCCGTCGGGCCAAAGCCTGGGCGTAGAGAGGTCGGCAGGCAGGTTGTGAAAACCGGAGACGACGCAGAGAACCTGGAGCGGCGGAGCTCGCATACTAGCTGGTTGACGGCCCTCCGGTGCACCTGCCCGGCATCGCTTTGCGAGAGAGGAGCGCCAGGATGACCACCGTGTATGTGGGAGTGGATGTTGCGAAAGCGAAGTTGGATGCGGCGGTGGCCGCGCCCAATGGGCACCCGGATCGGGTCCGCCGGGTAGTGGGCCAGTTTGCCAATGACGCGGCGGGGATCGAGCGTCTGGTGCAGCAGGTGATGCAGGTGTGTTCGGGGCAGGGGGAGGTGACGTTCCATCTGGTGGTCGAACCGACGGGCGGCTATGAGGCGCGCCTGGTGAGCTTGGCCTATGCCCAGGGCTGGCGGGTGACGTTGGTCAATCCCTTGCAGGTGCGGCGTTGGGCGGAAGGCATGGGCGTGCGGGCCAAAACCGACCGCGTCGATGCGGGGGTGTTGAGTTGGTATGGGGCGGCGACCCAGCCCGTCGGTCAGGAACCGATGGGCGAAGCGGCGCAGCACCTCGACGAGTTGTTGCGGCGACGCACCGAACTGGAGCAACTGCGCCAGGCCGAACGGAATCGACAGGCGGCGGCTACCCACAAGCCGCATACGCCATCGGCGGTCCACCAGAGTCTCGACCGCACGCTGCGGGCGTTGGACGAAGAATTGACCGCCATCGAGGAGGCCATCCAGCAATTGCTCAAACAGGAACTGGTCTTGCGCCAGCAAGCGGAACTGCTCCGGTCGTTGCCAGGTGTGGGGGCACGGGTCTCGCTGCCACTGTTGTCGCTGCTGCATCGCTTCCAGGCGCGCACGACGGGGCACGGCACGGCCAAGCAATTGGTCGCCTTTGTCGGTTTGGACCCCCAACCGCACGAGAGTGGGTCCAGCGTCCACAAACGGCCGCTCATTTCGCACAAGGGGGATGTCCAGATGCGTTCCCTGCTCTATCTCGGGGCCTTGGGAGGCACGCGTGGTCGTTATTTGAAGCCAATCTATCAACAACTCCTTGCCCGAGGGAAGGCCAAGAAAGTGGCGCTCGTAGCTTGTGCGCGGCGCATTCTCGTCTGGGCGTGGGCTGTCTTTCGCACCAACTCGCCCTTCGACCCGCTCAAATTGGAGAAATCTGCCCATCTTGCCTCTTGACATCCATAAGAGAATCTAC
>CAYJQA010000908.1:0-1505 GCA_964372065.1 uncultured Litorilinea sp. | reverse complement strand
CAGCCGCTGCTGGAGCTGCCGCCGACCACCATGATCGGCGCGCTGCTCCACTACATCACCCATGCCGAGCCCGACAACTTCCAGCCCATGAAGGCCAACATGGGGTTGCTGCCGGAGATGCCGCAGCCCGTCAAGGGCAAAGCCAACCGCTACGCCGCCTATGCCGAGCGCGCCGCCGCCGACTTCGCCGCCTATCTGGCCCCACTCGACTTCGCGCCCCTCGCCGAGCCGCACGCCGTCCCTGCCTAGGGAAAGAGAAGAGTAGCTCACGCAAAGACGCAAAGAGCGCCAAGGCAGAAGAGAGAAGGACAAGTGTATCATTCCGAGTGCAGCGAGGAATCCCTCCGCCATAGTAGTCTGGCTGGAGCGATTCCTCGCTGTGCTTTGTCTCTTTCTTCTTGGCGTTCTTGGCGTCCTTGCGTGAGGTTCTTCTCTCCAATCAAAAAGCCGCCCCCCGAAGGAGGCGGCTCTCTGTCGTTACACTGACCCGAAGGTCGGCCAACCGTCTTACTTGACGGCCTCGGCCAGGGTGCAGTCCTTCAGGTACTTGCCGTTGCCGGCCGCGTCGATGAAGGCAATCGCCACGTCGTCGAAGTAGATGTTGCTGTTCAGAGCGCCGGGGCTTTGGCCCTGGATCAGAACCATCACATCCTTGGCGTCGCCCAGATCGATGGTGTTGGTCAGCTCGGCCCACTCGCCACGGATGTAGCCGTTGACGTAGGTGGCGCTGTCACTGGCCGCACCGGCCTTGACGCCCAACGAAGCCCAGTCGTAGTCGTTACCATCCGGGCCGCCTTCCTTGCCATAGGTGTCGTGGTCCCAGATCAAGTACTTGACCGTGACCATGACCTTGCCACTCTCATAACCGGCGGGAACCGGAATGATCGGGCTGCCGAAACCACCGGCATAGGGCTGGTTGCTGCCGATCTTGACCGAAGCCTCGGCATCCTTCTTGTAGTTGGCGCCGGGGCCGACCACACGTTCCATGCTGAAGGTGGTGTTCTTGGCCTGGTAGTAGCCGTTGTCAATGGCGAACGGCGCCCAGCCCATGTACCAATCGGTCCACACATCCGACTTGGTGGCATACGCGGCCCAACCGGCAATCGGGTCGAAGTTGTTGCAGACATTCGGCGAGTCGTACAGGGTCACGCCCTGGCCGATGCCGGTGATGGTCTGGCGAATACCGCGGCCCGGCTTCTCCTGGGTGCGGCCACCATCAGCCGCATTGGCCTCCAACGACGGGGCCGGAACCTCATTCAGCGTCGCGCCCGGCAGCAGCACGCTGCTGTGCGGGATGGCGGGCGGCTTGAGGCGCGGGCCTTGGATCGCGATGGGCGGCGGCACCGACGGGCCGGTGGCAGCCATCGCCACAGACGGCAACATGAGAACGGCGACCATGACCAATGCGAAGATGAGTTGCACCTTCTTGTGTCGAGTCATGTGAGAGCTCCTTCTGTGACTCTAATGATAAAGAAATGAACTTCACCGATGACAAATCTATGGCT
>CAYJQA010000907.1:0-1520 GCA_964372065.1 uncultured Litorilinea sp. | reverse complement strand
TAAAGGTGGGGCTGTTGGGGAAGAAGCGATATTCGGAAAGCAGGTGATAGAAGGCCTTGGTGGCCGCCGCCGCGTCGTCGCCGTGTTGGGTTTCGATTTGGCCGATGTGGTAGGCCACGCGATAGAACATGCCCGCCGGGTTTTCCAGGAGTGTGCCGTCCAGGTCGCGGCGCAGATAGCGGCGCTCCAGGACCTTGCGGCTGTTCTCGGTCAAGGCGATGCGGCTTTCGTCGGCGTAGTCGGGGGGCGTGATAGGCATACGCTGGCCCGCCACATTTTCGATGACGGTCGTGGCGCGTGGGCTAGGCTCGCTTGCGGTTTCGACGGTCACAGCGGCTTTGGATGGCATGGGGATTCCTCCTGGCAAGAGCATGGCGGCAAACTGTCCGTAAGATAGATATAGATAAGGATGATAACTAGATTGACTCTATGCGCCCGGGCAGAACAACGATGTTCAGCCGGGAGTAAAAAAGAGCGAGCAGGCGGCGGCGGACCGTGCCTGCTGCGCTGCGGGGCGCCGGTCGTGTGTGGCCGGCGTCATGGGTGGGGCCTAACGGCCCATGAGCCGGTCGATTTCGGCGCGTAGCTCGTTCAGGTCGTTGATGTCCAGGTAGACGCTGGCGAAGCGAATGTAGGCGACCTGGTCGAGTTGGGCGAGGTGGTCGAGGACCATGTTGCCGATCAGGTGGGTGGGCACTTCGGCCCGGCCCAACGCGGAGAGCGCTTCTTCGATCTGAACGACGATGTGCTCGATGGCGTCACGGCTGATGGGGCGTTTGGTAGCGGCAATTTGGATGCCGGCGAGCAGCTTCTGGCGGTCATAGGGTTCGCGACGGCCATCGCTTTTGACGACGAGCAAGCTGGCGGCAACGTGCTCATAGGTAGTGAAGCGTTGACCGCATTCTTCGCACTTGCGTCGCCGGCGGATGCCGTCGGCGGCGTCGCGGGTGTCGATGACTTTATGTTGGGTGTGACCGCAATGCGGGCAGCGCATAATACGTGCGACCGTGACCTGTATGTTGTGCCTTGGAAAGCGAAAAATACTATATCTTGATGCGTCGCGGCCTAGTGTAGCATAGCTCGCGGGGGGCTGCAAATGCCGTACAAGTGTTCTGTGCCAGAGTAAGCCCGCGATCTGCGCCTTTACTCTGGGGGCAGCCCGGCAATTTTAAGCTATAAGTTTGCGTTGCGGTCGGTCGAGGAACTGCACAAAAAGGTGTGGGGCGCGGCGGGCAAAAAGAGACGGGCACGGCGCTGACCGTGCCCGTCTGCCGGCGTCGCTATCGGCGACGGCGGGTTTGCCGGATGGCGCTAGCGGCCATTGCCGCGCGAGCGGCGGAGAAAGGCCGGGATATCCAGGTCGTCACGCTCAAAGGTGCGGACCTTGTAGTCGTTGGCGGGCGGGCGAGGGGTCTGCTCCGGGCGCGACTGACCGGTGCGCGTGTCGAACGTGCGGCTGGTGTATTGGGTGGCGTCGGCGGCGTCCTGGTGGTCAAAGCCGGTGGCGATGACCGTGAGGG
>CAYJQA010000906.1:0-1529 GCA_964372065.1 uncultured Litorilinea sp. | reverse complement strand
GCGGGGCAACCGCCCCACGTTTCGAAAGGACCTCAGTATGCTCAGACGCGACATCGGTAAGGACGCCAAGCAGGTCAAGGTGACGTTTGTCATCCCCCACAACCCGGACCAACCCAAAGTATCGGTGGTCGGTGATTTCAACGGTTGGGATCCCAGCGCCACGCCGTTGATCAAGCGCAACAACAACACGCGCAGCGCCACGGTCGCGCTCGAGCCGGGCAAACGCTATAGTTTTCGCTATTACAGCGAAGACGGCCAGTGGTTCAACGACGAGGAGCCTGACGCCTTTGCGCCCAGCGAACACGGCGCCCAAAACTGCGTGGTAATTACCTGATGCGCTTCGACCCGTCCATTCTTACCCACAACGCAGCGACGCGCACCCCCATCGTGGCGGTGCTCGAAGCGGCCCTGGATGCGGTCGACCCCTACCAAGCTACGCTCGCCGCGCTTGTGCGTGGCGGCGACACCCTGACTGTCGCCGGACAAAGCTACGACCTGCGCCGCTACCATCGCGTGATGGTAGTGGGCGCGGGCAAGGCCGGCGCCCCCATGAGTCAGGCCGTCGAGCATGTGGTGGGCGACCGGCTCAGCGCCGGGCTGGTGGTGGTCAAGACCGGCCACAGCGCCCCCACCCGGCAGATCGAAATCGTCGAGGCGAGCCACCCGCGCCCCGACGCGGCAGGCGTCGCCGCCGGGCAGCGTATCCTGGCCCTGGCCCATGACGCCGGTCCCGACGATCTGGTCATCGCGCTCATCTCCGGCGGCGGCTCGGCGCTCTTTGTCGCCCCGGCAGAAGGTCTGACCCTGGCCGACAAACAGGACATGACCGCGGCGCTCCTTGCCAGCGGCGCGACCATCCACGAGGTCAACTGCCTGCGCAAGCATTGCAGCCGCGTCAAGGGCGGCCAACTGGCGCGCGCCGTCGCGCCCGCCACGCTGATCACCCTGGCGCTCAGCGACGTGGTGGGCAGTCCGCTAGACGTCATCGCCAGCGGCCCGACCGTCCCCGACGCTGCGACCTGGGACGACGCCTGGGCCATCGTCCGCCGCTACGACCTGGCGGACAAGCTGCCGCCCGCCGTGCTCAAGCGGCTGGAGGACGGCCGCGCCGGGCGCATCCCCGACACGCCCAAAGCGGGCGACCCGGCCTTTGCCGCCACCCGCACACTGGTCATCGCCGATAACCGCGTCGCCGCACAGGCCGCGGCCCAGCGCGCTACGGAGCTCGGCTATCACCCTTTATTGTTGACGACTTTCTTGGAAGGCGAAGCGGCCCAAGTCGCCAAAGTGGCGGTGGCGCTGGGCCGTGAAGTGCAGGACAGCGGCGGACCCGTCGCGCCGCCGGCGTGCCTCATTTTAGGTGGTGAAACCACCGTCACGCTGGGCAGCAACCCCGGCCAGGGGGGCCGCAATCAGGAATTGGCGTTGGCCGCCGCGGTCGCGCTGGCCGGCAACGCGGGCATCACCGTGGTGGCGCTGGCGACCGACGGCACCGATGGCCCCACCGACTCGGCGGGCGGCATCGCCGA
>CAYJQA010000905.1:0-1533 GCA_964372065.1 uncultured Litorilinea sp. | reverse complement strand
GAGCGCAAAGAGCACAAAGAGCACAAAGACAGGAGAGGTGAGAATGATATACTTTTGCGTTCTATGCTTTATATGCGGTTAATTCTCTCCTGCTCTCACGCCGGGACCGGGGCCTTCTTGACAGCGGGGGCCAGCGCACGGATGGCGGGCTTGGGCACACCGGACTGCTCGACCAGCCGCGGCACGATTTCTTCCCAGTGAATCGCCATGATGTGCATGCCGTGGATGCCCGGCGTGGCGTGGAGCTTCTCGATCAGTTCCAGCGCAATGGTCACGCCGGTCTCTTGCTGCGCTTGCTTGTCGTCGCCCGCGGCTTGCATGCGTGCAATGACATGCGGCGGTACGACGACGCCGGGCACCGACTCCGCCATAAAGACGGCGGCCTGCGTGCTCTTGAGCGGCACCACACCCGCCAGGACATACACCTTGCCCAGCAGGTTGCGCTTGTCCAATGCCTCCAGCCAGGTCAGAAAGCGGTCGTAGTCAAAGATGGGCTGGGTCTGGATAAACTGCGCGCCCGCGTTGACCTTCTTCTCGGCGCGGATCGCTTCATATGGGGGCGGCGCGCCAAAAGGCGATGCGGCCGCGCCCAAGAACAGTTGCGGGCACTGTTTGGTCGTGCGGCCGTCCAAGTACTTGCCCTCGTCGCGCATCCGCCGCAGCATCCACAACACCTGCACCGCGTCCATATCGGACTGGTCGGGCTTGCAGTGGGGCGCGGGGCCAAAGTAGTGATGGTCGCCGCTGAGACACAGCACGTTGCGGATGCCCAGCCCGCACGCACCCATGACGTCCGATTCGAGCGCGACCCGGCTGCGGTCGCGCGCCTGGAGTTGCATGACCGGCTCCAAGCCCAGGTCCAGGCAGAGCTTGCTGGACGCCAGGCTGCTCATGCGCGCCGTCGCCGAGGCGTTGTCGGTGAAGTTGGCCGCGGTCACTACCTCACTCAGTTCTGCGACCTTGCGCTCCAGAATCTTACCCGACGCGCCCAACGGCGGCGCAATCTCCGCGGTCGTGACAAAGTTGCCGGTGCGCAGGTTGGCTTCCAGCAGCGACAGGGGTTCTTGGTAGGCGGGCGGGTGATACTCGGCGTCGCCCTCCCACCAGTCCGGCTGGCGCACGTCGCGGAAGAACTGCTCCCATTCCTGGGAGAAGCGCGTGCGGTCGGTGATCAGGTGGATGGGGTGCGGCCCCTCGTTGCGGCTGCGATATTGGCGGACGACATCCAGCCAGCTTTCGTGCCCGACCTTGTCGCCGTCCAGCGGCGCGTTGATCTCCAGCAAGCGATCCAACCGCCCCAGCCGCTCGGCGCGCGCATAGATTTTGTACCAGGTGCAGGGGCGCGAGGGGTCCACGGCGCAATGCTCCGGCGACGCGCCGCCGCATAGGCCGTTGCGGAGGCCCATGGGGCACGTCATCGGACAGACGAAGGCGGTCTCCTGCAGAATGCAGTTGCCGCACATGCGGCAGCCAAAGAGCGCGCCCTTGATGGCGCGCTCCACAGCCGTGAACGCGCGCGTCGCCCACCCATCC
>CAYJQA010000904.1:0-1535 GCA_964372065.1 uncultured Litorilinea sp. | reverse complement strand
TCTTCGATACGGCGGATGGCTTCTTCCTCCGGGATGCACGTATCCGTGACCCGGTTGAGGTGGCGTGAGAGCAGTTCGTGCTCGTCTTCGGGCGTGAGGTCGCGGTAGTTGGGGATGCGCACATAATGGTCATGGGCGACCAGGTTGTAGATGTCTTCTTCCAGGTTCGCGCCGGTGCAACTGATGGCGTGAATCTTGTCGCGGCGGATCATCTCGGCCAGCGAGAGGCCCAACTCGCCGGTGCTCATGGCCCCGGCCATCGCCAACAACATGTGACCGCCGTCCCCCACAAAGCGACGATAGCCCTCGGCCGCGTCCACCAGCGCCGCCGCGTTGAAGTGGCGATAGTGGTGGCGCACAAACGCCTTGATGGCGTTGTATTGGTTCTCTGACATGGCGGGTGGTTCCTTCCTGGTATGTGGGCGCGCCTAGCGCCCGCAGCGCAGCGCGTAGCTGATGGCTTTATAGACGAGCTTGGCGACGGCGAAATCGGCGGCGTGCAGACCGGGCGTGGGGGCCAGTTCCACGCAGTCCAGCCCGACGACCGTGGCCGTGTCGCCGACCAAGCGCACGATGTCCAACGTCTCGGTCCAGGTGAGACCGTCGGGTTCAGGCGTGCCGGTGGCCGGGACGATGGCCGGGTCCAGCCCGTCCACGTCGATGGTCAGAAAGACACGCTTGCCCGCCAGCCGCGCGCCCAACTCCGCGCGCCAACCGCCGGCGTGGACCTCCTCGGCATACCACAACCGCACGCGCTCCGGGTAGCTGCGCACCAGCGCGACTTCTTCCGGGCAGACCGAGCGGATGCCGAACTGGAGCAGTTGCTCCACCTCCGGGTGGTCCAACAAGCGGCGCATCACGCACGCATGGCTGTAGGGCGTGCCCTCATATTCGTCGCGCAGATCGGCGTGGGCGTCGATCTGGACGACGGTGATCGGGCCGCCCAATGCCTGGAGCAGCCCCGCGCCAAAGCCGGCGCTGACCGTATGCTCGCCGCCCAGCCCCACGACCAGTTTGCCCGTGGCCGCGGCTTGGGCCGTCGCCTGGGTGATGGCCGCCACCGCGGCGGCGGGGTCGTCGGGCAGGCGCAGCGGCGGCAGCGTGTGCACGCCGTAGGCCAGGGCCACTTCGGTGTCGTATTCCCGGTCATACAGCTCGACCTGCTGTGACGCCGTGAGGATGGCTTCCGGTCCGCGCGCCGTGCCGCCGCCGTAGCTTACGGTCGCCTCATAGGGGATCGGCAGCACCAAGACGCGGGCCGGCGCGAAATCGGACGCGGGCGGCGGCAGGCCCAGGAAGTTGTCGGGGACGCTCACGGCTAGATCAGGATCGCCGCGGCGATGACGGTGGTCCATACGCCGCCCGGCTCGGCGGTGACGGCCATGGTCACGCTGGTGCTGTCCACGATCTCGCCGCCCATGAAGTACTGCTCCTTGCGGGCGTTGTAGTCCTTCTCAGCGTCAAACTGGATGCCCAGCGTGGTCGCCAGCATGGTCGCGGCCAGGTCTTCGGCATAGTAGCCGGCCTAGGCCTCG
>CAYJQA010000903.1:0-1537 GCA_964372065.1 uncultured Litorilinea sp. | reverse complement strand
AGTAGGTCCCCTCGATACCGCGCAGCAGCAGGCGTTGCGTAGCAAGGTCCAGCACAAAGGACTGATGGATGCCCGGCCACAGGACAGTCACGCTGGGCGTACTCACGTCCACCAGACGCAGGTCGAAGTCGCCCGGACCGTTGCTCTGGTCAGTCTCCACATAAGTGGTCGGACCGACCCAGCCCAGGAAGCGATCGATCTCGTCACCGTGCAGGGTCGTCACGCCCGCGCCGTCGGCGGCCGCGACATACTTGTGGCCGCCGCACGCCTGGCACAAGCCCACCGCGATGCTGTTGTGCCAGATCAGCTTGCCGTCCGGCGACCAACGAATCTGGTTGATCTGCTCCGGCCCATCGGTCAACCGCAGAATGGTATCGTCCAGCGTGTTATACACATAGAGATCGCTGGACGGGCCGGCCTGGGCGCTGCCAAAGGCCAGCCGCGTCCCGTCCGGCGACCAGGCGTAGACCTGGATGCCGCCGGCAATCGCGGCCCAGACCGACTCGGCGCTGACGAAATCGGCGTCGTAGTCGGGATTCGAGGCGCGCAAACGCCGCACGTTCTCCGCGATGTTGGCCGGATAGTCCGGCGGCAGCAGCGGGATCGTGCGCACCGCTTGCCCGTCGGCGATGCGCCAGATGTGGAGCGCCACATCCGGACTGGTCGCGCCCAGGTCATAGTCGATCGTCCCGGTCAGGTAGACCAGATGGCGGCCGTCGGGCGCAATGGCGTCGTCCGTCAGCTTGCTCGCGGGCACGGGCAGCGGGGCGCGCACGATCTCCGGCCCCGCGTCGCGACGCAGGATCAGCGTCGCCGGGCCGTCCTTGCCCGCCGGCGCTTCGATCACCGCCAGCAGTCCCCCAGTCGCAGCCGCGTGGACGGGCACGCCGCCCACCACGCACATGCAGATGCCCAATAACAGCCAAATTCGCCGGAGCGCGGCCATGCCCAGCCTCCATCCCTCTGGAAAATACGGATCGTCTGTGGTCAAGACGGAGCCGCCGCGGACATGGTTCCCCACGCGCGGTCTGTCATGCTGAGCGTAGCGAAGCATCCCCTTCCCCACGCGCGGCGGCGATCTCCGCCTGCACCCAGGCGTCCGTCTCGCCCCCCTGCGCCGCGGCCAGCAGGTCAACCGCCCGCGCCGCGCCATGCCGCCGCGCCACCTGCCCCAGCGCCCACGCCGCATGGCCGCGCACGCACGCCTCCGCATCGGCCAGCGCCAGCGAAGTGGCGTCGAAGGCGGCGCGGTCGCGTTTGTACAAATCCGGATCATGCAATTTTTCATGCAAGTCGTGGATTTTGGTCTGCAAGCCGGCAATGGTCTTTGGTAAAGTTTCCAGCGCGTGTTTCTCGTTGAAGCTGAGTCGGCGCTTGCGCGCCGTGGCCTCGGCAGGCGCGCGCGGCGCTGGCTTGTCCTTCGGCGCGGCTTTGGCGACCGGCAGGCGCGCCAGGTCCTCGCCGCGCTGCGCCAGCATGTCGGAATAGCCGCCGGCATATTCCAGCCAGCGCCCATTGCCCTCCGGCATGATGACGC
>CAYJQA010000902.1:0-1549 GCA_964372065.1 uncultured Litorilinea sp. | reverse complement strand
TCGCGCCGACGCCGACGAACATTTCGACAAATTCGGAGCCGGAACTGCTGAAGAAAGGCACGCCCGCTTCTCCGGCGACGGCCTTGGCGAGCAGCGTCTTGCCCGTGCCGGGCGAGCCGATCATGAGCACACCTTTGGGGATGCGCGCGCCCAGCGCGGCGAACTTGGCCGGCTCTTTGAGGAACTCCACCACTTCCTGAAGCTCCTGCTTTGCCTCATCCGCCCCCGCCACATCGGCAAAGGTGACGGTGGGGCGGTCGGCGTTGTCCAGCTTGCGCGCGCGGCTGCGGCCAAACTGCATGGCGCGGTTCTGCCCGCCTGCCCCGGCCTGGCGCATGATAAAGACAAAGAAGCCGAAGATGAGGATCATAGGCAGCAGCATGACCAGCCAACTGAAGATCGCGCTGTTGTTGGGCGCGTTCTCCACGATGATCGGCAGCGTCGTCAGCCGTTCCTCACTCACACCCAGGGCCTTGAGCGTCTCCAGCAGGCTTTCGTCGTTTTCCTTGCGGCTGCGCTTTTCTTCGGAATTGTTTAGTTGCAGCGTGACGATATCGCCCTGCACGACGATGCGCTGAACCTGCCCCGCGGTCACATACGCGGCGACCTCGTTGAGGCCGATCATGTTGGCGGTGTCGGTAGGCCGGTTTAACAAGAAGCGCGAGCCGAAAAGCACCACCACGGCCAGCACCAGCCAAAACCAACTGCGGCCCAAGAAGTTGCCGCCCGAATTGCGCGGTTCCTGATTGTTGCCGCCGCTGCGCTTGTCACCGTTGCGTTTATCACCGTTGCGCTTATCGCGTGGCGTGTTGCGGTTGTCCGATGCCATTGCCTCTATTCCTACAATTTGTCCGGCCCGACGCCGGAAACTACACGCCGCCCGCCCCACTAGGGTCCGGGCGGCGTACCATGCCCTTCAGTATAGGGACTCCCGCGCGGCCTGTCGGTAAGACAGATTGCGGGTGAGCAGGAGAGTCTCACGCAAAGAAGAACAAGCGGTGAACGCTGCCACCCCGCACGACAGGGAGGGGTCTCTCTGGGCGGGCGGCGCTTCCAGAGGGATTCCTCGGCCTGACGGCCGCGGAATGACAACCTGCCCCTCGCCTTGGCGTGCGATCTCTCCTCGGTTTCTGCTACCCCAGCGCGGCGAGTTCGGCGGCGATGGTCGAGCCGACGCGGTGCGTGGGCGCTTTATGGACGGGCGGCAGCTCCGGCGACGTATGCGGGTCGGGACAGGAAGCCTCGTCCGGCTTGTCGCTGAGACTGAGCAGCAGCACGTTGCGCGTCTTGAACCACTCCACCAACTCGCAGACCTCGTTGGTCAGCGTGATCTCCTGGGCGAGCATCTCCTCCACGGTCGCACTATCGGCCACGTTGCCCATGCGCTCCACGGTGGTGATGAACTCCTGGCGGCGGAAACGCTTGAAGGGCGTCGGGTCGCCCACGTGGACGGCCCCCACCACCGCCTCATGCACCTGGCGCAGGTTCTCCCCACTCATGGGGCGGATCATCATGCGGCTGTTGACCCAGCGGAGGAATTGCTCGAAGT
>CAYJQA010000901.1:0-1579 GCA_964372065.1 uncultured Litorilinea sp. | reverse complement strand
GCCTTGGTCAGCATCTCCACACCGCCTTTGGCCGCGGCATAGGGCGCGGCTTCGGCCAGGGTCGCCACGGTGTGTACGCTGGCAATGTTGACGATGTTGCCGCGGCGCTGGCGCACCATCACCTCCAGCGCATAGCGGCTGCACAGAAACGTGCCCTTCAGGTCCACATCCACCACGCGATCCCAGTCGGCCTCGTCCATCTCCAGGGTCGGCTTGACAAAGTTGACGCCCGCGTTGTTGACCAGGACGTCGATGCGACCATACTCGGCGACAGCCCGGTCGATGAGGCCGCGGCAGTCATGGGCGCGCGCGACATTGGCCGCGACGAAGATCGCGCGGCCGCCTGCTTGGCGACACGCGGCCGCGACCTCCTCGCCGCGGGCCGCCTGGACATCGGCGACGACCACCGCCGCGCCGTCTTCGGCAAATCGCAGCGCGATCCCGCGCCCGATGCCGCTGCCGGCGCCGGTGACGATGACGACCTGGTCAGTAGGGGACATGGCCGAACCTTTCTGCTGTGCTTGACCGCTGGGATGGGAGACGCCGGTACGCCGATCCATTTTCCGGCACGCGACCAATTCGGACAACTTGCGCGGCCATGCGCGCCGCGTCAACGACCGATCAGTTGGTCCGCCAGATGGTAGAAATCAGCGGCGACGGCGTGGCCCGCCCCATATTCCGGCGGACGCCGGACAGAATCCGGGTCTCCTTTAGCTCTTGTGCGCGGCTGCCATTATCGCGCAATTGGGCGGGCGGGAGCTAGCGCGCGCCCGCCGTTGCGGAACGTGAATGGGTGACATCTGACCCATCGACAGCGCCCACGGGGAGTGATACACTCTAGGCGGGGCAGGCGGTATGCCCGCTGTGCCGCCATTCCCTTTTCCCGTTCACGGCATACCACAGCCGATCGCGCATAAGGAGGCTTTGATAATGAAACCAACCATTGGCTTTATTGGCGTGGGAATTATGGGCAGCCACATGAGCCGGCATCTGATCGCGGCGGGCTATCCGGTGGTCGCCTTTGACAAGTTCCCGGCGGCGCTGGAACGCGCCGTCGCGCTGGGCGCTTCGCCCGCGACCTCGTGCAAGGACGTCGCCACGCGCAGCGACGTGATCGTCACCATGCTGCCCGATTCGCCCGACGTGGAAGCGGTCGCGCTGGGCGCGGACGGCCTGATCGAGGCGGCGCGGCCCGGACTGATCCACATCGACATGAGCACCATCGCGCCCGGCATGGCGATCAAGGTCGCCAAAGAGTTAAGCGCCAAGGGTGTGCGCTGTCTGGATGCGCCGGTCAGCGGCGGTGAGGTAGGCGCACAAAACGCGGCGCTCTCCATCATGGTGGGCGGCCCCGAAGAACTTTACAACGAAGTGCTGCCGATCCTCCAGATCATGGGCAAGACCGTGACGCTCTGCGGCCCCAGCGGCGCGGGCCAAACGGTCAAGGCGTGCAATCAAATTCAGGTCGCCATGAACTTTGTGGGCATGGCGGAGGCGCTGGTGTTGGGGGCCAAAGCCGGCGTGGACCCGGCCATCATCATCAAAGTGCTCAGCGGCGGCTATGCCCAAACGCGCGTCA
>CAYJQA010000900.1:0-1585 GCA_964372065.1 uncultured Litorilinea sp. | reverse complement strand
GTAGCGGCCAGCTCAAAGATGCCCGGCACGTCAATGCTGCCTAAGTTGGCGTTGTTGGCCTGGGTGGAAAAGGTGTGATAGTCCACCCTGCGGTCGTTGAACGCGCCGGGCCCGGTGTGGTTGGCCCCTTGCGTGTTGTAGATCACATGGATGGCTTCGCTCTCCAGGGCGTCGGCGGGGCTGAGCGATTCGCTCAACTGCACGTTGATGCCCAGGAAGTCCTGCCACATTTGGGCGACGGCCTGGGAGACGACGGTGCGCGTGCCGGGATAGAGACCGCCGCGCGCGCTGGGCGCCCAGATGCGGATGGTGATGTCTTCGGGCTTGTACTTAGCCAGCGCCAGTTCTTCGGCGGCGGCGGCAGGGTCAAAGGCCAGCGGTGTGTAGCCTTCCAGTTGATAGCCGGGCAGGTAGCTGGGCGTGAACGAACTCGCCGGACGGACCGTGCCTTCCAGCACTTGGCTGGCGATGGCGCTGCGATCGATGGACATCGCCAGGGCGCGCACGACATGGATGTCGTCTAGCGGCGGGATGGGGTTGATGAGCATCCCGGTGGTCTGGAGGTCGTCCACATAGACCATCTGCTCGACGAGCTGCCCGCGGATGTTGGGCACGTCGTTGAGCGCAAGCTTGACTGCATCCAGCTTGTTGTCTTCGAACAGGACCAGCGAGGTCTGCGGGTCGGCGATGATGGTCAGTTCGATGCGGGAAAGCGTGGGCTTCGTGCCGTGATAGTGCTCGTTCGGCACGAGGACGATCTGCTGGTTGTGCTCCCATGATTCGATCTGGAAGGGGCCGCTGGCAACCGGCTTTGCCCACCAGAGCGCGTCACGCGTGGAGGCTTCCACATTGGCGCGCTGCACGATCCCCAAGGAGGGGTGACCGGCAAACTGCAGGAAGTCGGGGCGCGGGTTGGCGAGCTTGATGACCACCGTGCCGGCGTCGGGCGCGGTGATGGCGTCCTCCGGCGGGGCCGACGCCGCGCCGGAAATCACATCGGCCGCGCCGAGCACGTCGCGCAGCAGTTGCTCCGCCGCAATGCTCAACGCGCGCGTCTGGCCCTGGTTCTCGAATTGGTCGGCGGGCATCAGCGTGAGCGCCCGCACATAGGTGTATTGGACATCGGCGGAGGTCAAGGGCGAGCCATCGGCAAAGGCCAGCCCTTCGCCCAGGGTAAAGGTCCATTCGGTGTAGTCGTCGTTGTGCGTCCAACTGGCGGCGACGCCGGGCAGGATCTCGCCGTCGTCGGCGAGATGGACCAGAGGCTCAAAGACCGCTTCGATCACGGTGCGATGACGGCTGTTGTCGGAATTCCAGGCGGGGTCAATCTTCGGCTCGATGTCCTGATGGAGACGGAGCACCTGTTCCGCCGCCAAACTGGTGGACTGGACAGCAGGGGCCGCCGGCGCTGCGGTACATGCGCTGAGCACCAGCGTCATAACCAAGGCAAGCACCAACACGACCGGCATACGGTTTGGGCGCATAAAGCTCTCTCCTTTGTGGTGGACCAACGATAGGCTGGGAACACGCTGCAATCAAGTCGCGGGCCGGTAGACCGGGCCGCGACAGAACCAACGCCGCAAGG
>CAYJQA010000899.1:1305-1586 GCA_964372065.1 uncultured Litorilinea sp. | reverse complement strand
CGGCATCGAGGGCTTGATTCACGTCAGCGAACTGACCGAGCGCCGCATCACGCACCCGCGTGAGGTGGTGTCCGAGGGTCAGGAATATGACCTGCGCATCATCCGCATCGACACGGACAAGCGCCGCATGGGGTTGAGCCTGAAGCAGGCCATGCCCGCGGGCAGCGAAGACGAAATCGATTGGCAGATTGCGCCGAGCGACGCGGTCGAAGAGTTGGCCGACGTCGCGGTCGAGGCGGAAGCCGTCAGCTAAGTTGGTGGGCGCACGCCAGCGCCGCCTA
>CAYJQA010000899.1:0-1295 GCA_964372065.1 uncultured Litorilinea sp. | reverse complement strand
CCCATAACCCTTTTAACTCCCGGGGGGGGCCCCCCCCTGGGGCCCCCGCCGCTGTTTGTTTTGGTGTTCGCGCGCAGCGGATCGTCTGACAGATAGCTGACAGGTGGAGACGCCGCGCATAGGCGTACAATCCTGCCAGAGTCGTGGAGCCTGCTCAAAGGTGTAGGGGCCAAGCGCGGCGGGCAGGCCGAATGGCGGTTGACAACGGTAGAAACCTGTCGTTACAATAGAGGCAGGTCGATGCAGACCTTACCCAGGCCCCCTTGGAAGCTGGACCTCTCACGTTGGACCTGACGTTTGTGGCAGTGTGACATGCTCCCGTCATGCGCTGCTCCTTGAGAAGCCAAAGGGTAACAGAAGTTACGGCGGCGGATCGTCGGTTGGTGTATGGTTAGGCAGCCAGGAGATCTTGGTGAGGACTGACTACTTCGGGGATGACGACAATGTCTGACAAACTAGACCGCTTTACGAAGCGTGCCCGGCGGGTTCTGACGCTGGCGCAGGAAGAAGCCTTACGGCTCAACCATAACTACATCGGCACCGAGCACCTCTTGTTGGGGCTCGTGCGCGAGGAGAATGGCGTTGCCGTCAAGGTGCTGCGCGAGCTGGGAGTGGAACCGGTGCAGGTGATCCGGGCCGTGGAGCGTACGGTCGGCCGGGGAGAACGTCCCCCGTTTGGCAAACCGACCTTGGCCCCGCGTACCAAGCGTGTGATTGAGCTCGCCGTGGACGAAGCGCGGCTCATGGGCCATCACTATATCGGCACCGAACATCTGTTGTTGGGGCTGGTGCGCGAGGGCGAAGGGATCGCCGTGAACGTGCTGCGCGGGCTGGGGATCAACCTGGACCGTGTCCGCACGCAGACGGCGCGCAATATCCTGCAAACCCAGGCCCAGACCAAAGAGAAGGCCAAGAAGGAATCCAAGACGCCGTTGGTGGACCAGTTGGGCTTTGACCTGACGGCCGCGGCGGAGGAAGGTAAGCTCGACCCGGTGATCGGTCGCCAGAACGAGATCGAGCGCATGATCCAGATCTTGAGCCGGCGGACCAAGAACAACCCGGCGCTGATCGGCGAGCCGGGCGTGGGCAAGACTGCGATTGTGGAGGGCTTGGCCCAGCGCATCATCGAGGGCAATGTGCCCGAGCCGCTGCTCAACCGGCGCTTGTTGATGCTGGATGTAGGCAGCCTGGTAGCGGGGACCATGTACCGCGGCCAGTTTGAGGAACGGCTGAAGAAGGTGATCGAGGAGATCATCCAGTCGGGTGCGATTCTGTTTATTGACGAAGTCCATATG
>CAYJQA010000898.1:0-1590 GCA_964372065.1 uncultured Litorilinea sp. | reverse complement strand
TGTTGGTGTGGATGAACGGCAGTTCGAACACCTCGGTGCGCGGGAACAGCGCCGCCGTGTAGCCGTTGACCGTCCAGACCAGGTCGACCACACCGTCACGGACCTGATTGATCAGCTGCGGCGGCCCGCCCCCCAGGGTCATCGACGGATAGATGTCGATCTTGACGCGCCCGCCGGAATTTTTTTCGACCTGAGCCGCCCACGGCTCCAGCATCTTGGTCTGGGCAGGCGACTTGGCGGCGAGGAAATGGTGCAGCTTGAATACAAACTCGGGTGCGGCTAGTGTAGGCCCGGAAAAGGCCATGGCCAGACCCATGATGGCGCCTGCCAGTGCAATACGCGTCGGTATCTTTATCATGATGACTCACTCCTCCTTATGGATTGATTGCCCAGAGTACGGTTCTGACCCAATCGGGCCGTACGCCCCCGACTAATAATATGGTTATCGTGTTTATGGTAAAGCGATAGGACAATTAATCCGCCGGGCAAGGCCGCAGGCCGATGCATGCCGATGAAGCTGTGTACGCCTTCCCGGCGCGCAGCGGATGATTATGCCCATTCCAGACTCCTCCTTTACCGCAGTTGACCAAATATTAGAACGGTTTTATTGGCGAACTAGCGGGCAATCTACAACAATGGCGGGCGCACCGCAACGATTTTGCCCTCGACAGCGGCATTTCGCGATGTGTCTCAGGCAATTCTTGAGAGGAGTTCTCATTGCGTCTGGCGGCAATGCGTTTCGCGCACGAACACCAGCAGTACCAGCGCGGCGGCGAGCCAGACCAGCATCAGCGTGAAACCGGCGCGGTAGGCGTCGAAATCATAAACGCGCACGCCGTTTGCAAGCGTCCCGGTCCAGCGCCGATCCAGCATCCAGCCGACCGCCGGCTGCATGATCATGCCGCCCAGCATATTGCCCATATTGGCGATGCCGCCGGCGGTGCCGGCCAGTGCCGCCGGCGCGGATTCCTTGGCGATGGCGAAGCCCACCATGACCGCAGAGGAGGCGCAGCCGGTGAATGCGAGCAAAGCAACCAGCAGGGACAGGGGCAGGCCCGGCAGCAGCAGGGCCGCGCACCATCCCGCGGCGGCGAGCACGGCGCCCAGCACATACGGCGGCTTGCGCCGGCGCAGGCGGTCCGAGAGCACGCCCACGAATGGCCCCGCCACCGCCCAGCAAACAAGCAGCAGCGAGGTGATCATCGACGCCTGCGAAGTGCTGATTCCGTAGTGTGTGCTTAGAAACGGCACGCCCCACAGGCCGCCGAAGGTAAGGGCCGGTCCTGAAACTGCGCCTGAGATCAGGAACACCAGCCAGACGTTGCGGGTGCCGAGGGCGCGCCTGATGCTTGCCAGTATCGGCGCGTGCCGCGCCGGCGGCGCCGGGGCGTAGCTTGCGTAACCGCGTTCGGCAGGGTCGTCGCGCACCGCCAGCCAGATCGCCACCGCCAGCAGCGCGGTCAGCGCGGCGGCGACGCTCAACACGTTGCGCCAACCGAAGGCGTCGACCAGCAGTCGCAGCGGCACGCCGGCCGAAACCGCTCCGAGGACCCCGCAGGCCAGGGCGAGGCCGGAGAGCACCACGGCGGC
>CAYJQA010000897.1:0-1596 GCA_964372065.1 uncultured Litorilinea sp. | reverse complement strand
CCTGCTCATAGGCTTGCGGACGAGCATCTGGTGGCTGCGTACCGTCACCGGGGCCCTTTTTGGCGTGGGGACCGTGTGGTTTGTCTACCCTTATCTTGCCCGTGTGATTGCCGATATCCGGCTGAGCCCTTCTGGCAAGGACATGGCGTCCTAATTGCAGGCGGGCGTGATTTGGCGGTTCTTCCGGATATCGGTATACTACCTTTCTACGTCTTGCGTTCTTCTCACCCGTCGGGCGGTCTCTCTCGACGGGTGTTTCTTTGTGAAGTTGGAGGCACCAAGTTGGCTTCGCACAAGTCTGCACTGAAAGCACATCGCCAGAGTCTCAATCATCGCGCCCGCAACCGCATGGTCAAGGGTTCGGTCCGCGTAGCCGTCAAGCGTACCCGCACTCAGATCGAGGACGGCGAGTTGGACGCCGCCCGCGAGTCGATCGAAATCGCTATGAGCCGGCTCGACCGCGCTGCCAAGAAGGGGATCATCCACCCGAACAATGCCGCCCGGCGCAAGTCCCGCCTGATGCGCCAGTTAAACCAGGCCGCCCAGGGCTAGTAGCGTAGGCGTACAGCGCCGCAGGATTCCCAGCGGCGCAGCGGTAGGAATTTTCATATGTAGACAAGCAAGCCGGACACCCGTCCGGCTTTTGCGCGTTTTGCGCCGGAGGGAAGCGGCGCCGATTGTGGTATACCGGTGGCTGTCAGCGGAGAAGATTGTGGTCGACCAGCAGTTGACCCGGTAGTGGTCAATGGCGTGGTTCAAATTTCGATCTTGAAACAGAACATATGTTCTGTTAGAATCATCATAATGAACCGCCTGCAGCTGGAACGCCAAGCTGACGTCATCGAGTCCGTGCTGGCATCGCACAAGATCCAGGGACGGGTGTGGGGTGGCACCGTCACCCCGCGCTTCATCCGCTACGAGCTCACGGCGGTCCTGGGCACGCGGGTGCAGAAGGTGCTGGCCTTGCGCGATGAGCTGGCGCTCTCTTTGGGTGTGGCCGACATTCGCCTCTATCGTGAGGAAGGGGCGATCCGGCTGGAGGTGCCGAGACCGGGACCGGCGGTGGTGCGGCTGCTGCCCTTGTGCCAAAGCCTGCCCAGGGTGCCGCCGTTGACGGCGGTGCTGGGCTTGGACGCCGATGGCGTGCCGCTGCTGCTGCGGCTGCCCAGCCCGGACGTGGCCCACGTGCTGGTGGCGGGGACGACCGGGTCGGGGAAGACGGCGTTGCTGCGGGGGCTGGTGTTGAGCCTGGCTCTGCACAACCCCCAGCGGACGCTGCAGTTGGCGCTGGTCGACCCCAAGGGTCGCGGGTTCGGGCCGCTGGCGGGACTGCCGCACCTGGTGCGACCGGTGGTGACGGACCCGGAGGTGGCGGTGCGGCTGCTGGAAGGGCTGGTGACGGAGATGGAGCGGCGCGACCGCGAGAAGCGCAGCACGCCGGCGCTGGTGGTGGTGATCGACGAATTGGCCGACCTGCGCATGGCCGGGGGCAAGGCGGTGGAAGAGGCGCTGACACGGCTGACACAGCGCGGGCGCGAGGCGGGGGTGCACGTGATCGTGGCGACGCAGCGCCCGGCGGCGACGGTGGTGGGGAGC
>CAYJQA010000896.1:0-1599 GCA_964372065.1 uncultured Litorilinea sp. | reverse complement strand
GCAAACGCCTTGCCGATGGGGGCCGCAATGGCTTCCACCACAGCCTCACCGATGTCGATCAGCCGCCAGACGACCCAGAGCGCGCCCTGGATCACCAGCTTAAAGGGCAGCGCGAGGTAGCCGAGCAACTGACCGGCCGCGCTGACCTCCTCCTGGCCCTGGCTTAACTCCACGTTGCTGCCCGCGGACATGTAGCGCCCCAGGACAAAGATGAAGATCGCCAGGACCGGGGCCATGGTGATGGCCGCGGCCACGCCGACGCCGATGCGCAGACCCTGAATCGCGTACTCCCAGGCGAGAATGGAGTAGACGCGGGTCGCGCCGACCGGCCCGCCGCCGGTGAGCAAGAAGATCTCGGTGAAGTTGTTAAAGGTCCAGATGGTGGAGAGCAGCGCGACGACGATGATCACGTAGCGCAGCCCCGGCAGCGTGATATGCAGGAAGGTGCGGAACGACGATGCGCCGTCGATTGTGGCGGCTTCGTAGTATTCTTTGTCAATGGCTTTCAACCCGGCCAGTAGGTTGACCGCAAAGAACGGGATGCCCTGCCAGACGTTGACCATGATGACGGACATCATGGCCGTCTTGTGTGAGCCAAGCCAGGGGAAGCCCTTCTCGACCATGCCCGTTTGCAGCAGGAACTGGTTGACGCCGCCATAGACGGGATCGAGCAGACTCTTCCAGGTGAGCGCGATGACGACCGACGGGATGATCCACGGCACGAGCACCGCGCCCGTGAGGACGCCGGAAAAGCGTGTCGCTCGATGGATCAACAGCGCCGCCAGCAGCCCCAACCAGAATTTGAAGAAGACCGACGAGACCGTGTATACCAGCGTGTTGCGCACCGCCGAGCGGAAGAACGGGTCTTCCCAGAGTACACGGTAGTTACGCAGCCCCACGAAAGGCCCGGTCTGGAGGGTGACGGTGTTGGTAAAGCTCAGATAGACGGCGTTGACAAACGGGTAGGCGATTAGGCCGCCCAGCAGCGCGAGCGTGGGGAGCACGAACACGTAGGCGGTCGCCCAGTCACGCCCCAGGAGGTGGCGTAGGCGAACGACCAGCGACATACTCTTGGGCCGCGTCGTGATGGCGGCGCCCACAAGGGTGGTTTGGCTCATGCCAGGGTCTCCTTCATGATCCGTAGGGCCGGGCGGAAACTGGGCCGGCCCAGTCTCCGCCCGCTACGGCAAAGCCGAAAGGTACTGCGGGTCTGTACAGAACGCAGGCTACATGACACCCGGTGCGCCAAACTCCTGGAAGATCTGGATGGATCGCTCGGCCGCCTGCTTGACGGCTTCGGCGGCGGTAGCTTCTCCGTTGATCACCGCGGCGACCATGTCGGTATGGACATTGGCGGTGCTGACGGCGCCGATTTGGGCCGTGCCGGGACCCGGATACCCCAGGCCGTTCCAACCGGCGGGGTCGAGGGCGGCGGCCTTTTGCGCCATGGCATTGGCGTCGCGCGTGATCTCCTCCCACTCCCACATGCTTTCATAGGCGGGGACGGCGTAGGCCGTGGCGACGGTGTACACCGCCTTCAAGACTTCCTCGCAGAAGAACCGCTGGAGGAGTTCGAGTGCCGCGTAGGGACTCATGCCT
>CAYJQA010000895.1:0-1613 GCA_964372065.1 uncultured Litorilinea sp. | reverse complement strand
TGACGACCGCCCCCACGGTGACGAGCAGCGAGCCGACAAGCAAGGGCAGCAGGCCATACAACTCCGCGATGGGATACCAGCGCGTGCCGAGTAGATTGCGCGGTGAAACCCGGACGAAGGCCGGGAGTCCTTCGCTCAACAAGAACAAGAAGATCAGACCGATAATCGCAACGGTCGAAAGGCCGGCCGCGCGAATCGTCTGCTCGATCCACCATTCACCCGTGCGGCGGCGGGGCGGGGCGGCCGCCGGTTGCGCGGCCGGCAGCGCCGCGGCTTGCTCCATCTTCAGCATCGCGTGCATGCTCCCTTGGCAGAAATAGCGCCCATGATCCCTATGGCACGGCCAGCGGGACAAAGCCCAACTCGGCTACGATCTGCTGGCCCTGGGGTCCACGGATCCAGTTCAGATACTCGGCGATGTCGGCCGTGGGTTGGCCGGCGGTATACATGTAGAGGGGGCGCGCGATGGGGTAGCTGCCATCCATGCCCGTTGCAACTGACGGCAGCACATAGGCCGCGTTAGCGTTGGCGACGGCGATGAGCTTCTCATGCGCGGGATCCACGTAGCCTAAGCCATCATAGCCAATCGCATTCGGGTTGCGGCGGATTTCACTGGTAATGCCCACGGAGGAGGGCATGAGCAGCGTCTGGGGCGCAAAAATGTCGGTGGCGTCGGCGTCACCCTTACGCACGACTTCGTCCAGAAAGTAGACGTGGGTGCCGGAATTGGTCTCGCGCGAGAGGAGGACAATCGGGGCATCATTCCCACCTAGCTCTTGCCAGTTGGTGATCCGCCCCGTGAAAATATCGGCGAGTTGGTCAATGGTCAACGCGTCGACCGGGTTCGCCGGGTGGACGACAATGGCGAGCGCATCAATGGCGACCACAAACTCCACCGGTTCAATGCCGTTCGCTTCGGCCGCGGCGATTTCATCCGCCTTGACCTGGCGCGACACATTGGCAATGTCCACGGTGCCGTTGATCAAGGCGGCGATGCCCGTCCCGGAGCCGCCGCCGGTAACGGCGACCAGCAGCCCTGGGTTCACCTGGCGGTAGGCCTCGGCCCAGGCGAGCGCCAGGTTGACGAGCGTGTCGGAGCCTTTGTTCTGGATCACACGTTGCGGGATGGGGGCCGCCGCCGATGCCTGATTCTCGGTGGGGCTGCACGCGGTCAACAACAAAAGGGCCAGCCATAGCCGGCCCATGTAACGTGGCAAAAGATGGCGGACCCTTGGCAGACGCAGGAGATGCCGCTCGCCTAGCCGTACCCTCAGAAGCTCGAACCCGGATCTATCCTGCACACTCGACCATAGCCGTTCCGTCAATGCCTTCCGAGTTTAGTAGGAAGCGCTATTGTTAACCCTACGCCACGCCCATTAACCAGGCGATAATGAAGTGTAAACGGGATGTTAACAAACTGTTGACACTGGGTAGCGAGGATGCACGCGAGCGGGTTGGAGTAGCAGGCCCCGTGTGCTAAACTAGCGGGCGTCGTCTCGCGCAGGGCACCGCAATCCGGCATCTTTCTCCCCAACCCCCTGCCCGCAGCCTATGACTGCCCCGCCCAGGATCACAGTCGATGGCTCGTCGCCCGTGTCTCGTTCCGAATATGT
>CAYJQA010000894.1:0-1619 GCA_964372065.1 uncultured Litorilinea sp. | reverse complement strand
TCGGGTGCGCCACCGGGACCCTTCGCTGTCGCTCAGGGTGACAAGAGCTTTGCAGGCAGTACCTAGTGCGCCGCGACGCCGCGCCGCATGGCGCGACCGGGCTTCACGCCGGTATAGACGCCTTGGTCAATGACCACTTGCCCATTGACCAGCACATAGGGAATGCCGTCGGGATACTGCTGCGGCTGCTCCAGGGTGGCGCGGTCGACGATGGTGTCGGCGTTGAAAACGGTGACATCGGCTGCCATGCCCACGTGCAGCAGCCCGCGGTCCACCAGGCCGAGCCGTTGCGCCGGGAACGAGGTCATGCGCCGCACGCAGTCTTCCAGCGACAGCAACCCCAGTTCGCGCACATAGCGGCCCAATAGGCGCGGATATGTGCCATAGCAGCGCGGATGGCGGAACGGCCCGAAATGCTGGCTGTCGCTGCCGACCATATGCGCCGGGTAGGTCATAATGCGGCGCACGTCGTCTTCTCCGGCGTGCTCGTGGACCGCGCCGACCGCCATGTTCTCGTCTTCGATCAACTGGCAGATGACTTCGCCCGCGGTCAACCCCGTCTTCCGGGCGATCTCGGCGATCTTAAGCCCCTCGCACCATTTGTTCTTGGGCGAGCGCGCGGCGGCAATGTGCGTTTCCCACGTCCAGTTTTGATTCAGCTCTTGGGCGATGCGTTTACGCAGCTCCGGGTCGCGCAGCCGGCGGAAGATCTCGGTCGGTCCCCCTTCTTCGGCCCAGGAGGGCACGCGCAGACCGCCGCCGCCGCCCGTGTACGGATAGCTGGCGATGGTCACGTCTTGGCCGCGGCTGCGCGCCGCGTCGACCAGGGCCAGCATGTCGTCGGCCTTGCCATACAGCGACTCGTTGAAGGTCTTGAAGTGGGTGATCTGGAGCGCGACCTCGGCCTCGCGGCCCAGGCTGATGGCTTCCTTGTAGGGGGACAAGACATCGTCGCCCGCGGGCGGGCGCACGTGCGAAATGTACAGCCCGCCCTGCTTGCCGATGGTCCGGGCGACGGCCGCCACCTCGTCATGGGTCGACCACAGCGAGGCCGGTCCGGCCCCGTGGGAGATGCCGATGGCCCCGGCGTCCATGGCGGCGCGCGCCTGGGCCTTGATCTCCTCCAACTCGGCTGCGGTGGGCGCGCCCGCCCGGAACCCCATCACGGTGATCCGCAGGTTGTCATAGCCGACCATGGACGCCACGTTGACGGACGGATGGCCGTCCACCGCAGCCAGATAGTCGCCGAACGATTGCCAGTCCAGGCCCAGTTCGCGCAATTCTGGCAGATAGTAGCGATGATCGGCCATGCACGGCTCGATGCGCGGGGCCGCGCTGACGCCGCACAGACCCACCAGAACGGTGGTAATCCCCTGGTGGATGGACTGCTCGACGCTGGGATTGACCAACACGCCGATTTCGCCGTGCTGATGGGCGTCGATAAAGCCGGGGGCGACGATGTGGCCGGTGGCGTCGATGCGCCGCGCGGCTTGGGTTGCGCCCAACGGGGCGACGGCGGCGATGCGTCCGTTGCGGATGCCGACGTCGGCGCGATAGCCGGGGCTACCCGACCCGTCGACAACAGTACCATGCTCGATAATCAGATCAAAGGCGTCCAT
>CAYJQA010000893.1:0-1622 GCA_964372065.1 uncultured Litorilinea sp. | reverse complement strand
CTACACCAAAGCGCCGCCGATGACTAGCGCCTTTTTTCGGGGTGGACCGGCTGCCTGCCCCGCCCAACAAAAGAAGCCCACCAGACGCTTCTGATGGGCTAGTGGACATATCGCCGCGGACGTACCGGTGTGGCGCGGCCGGCGGCGCTAGTCTGCCGGCGCGGCAGCCGTCTTCACGGTCTCGGCCTTCTTCTCGCCGCTCGCCGTACCGGCGTCGTGGGTGGCCGCGCCGCTCGCCGCGGTCTTCTCGCCAGTGGCGGCGTCGCCGCTCTTGTCCGCTGCGCCGCTGCTTTTGTCGGTCGTCCCGTTGCCGCCGTTGCCGATGCTGCTGCTTTTGCCTTCGCCCGATGATTTTTTGCTGTCGGTAATATACCAGCCGCTGCCCTTAAAATGAATAGCCGGGCGACCTAACTGCCGTGTCACCTGCGCGCTGTTGCAACGGGGACATGCCGGGGTGCTCGGATCCGAAAATGATTGGAGGCGCTCAAACTCGGCGCCACACGCCTCACAGCTAAACTCGTAGATCGGCACAGCCACACTCCTTCTTCAGTAGACGACGTACCCCGCGCGACGCCCGTCATCAAACGAACCGCCCGCCGGGGATTACACACCCGCACCTAAACCGGCTATACTGGTTGCCAACGTGCCCGGTGACGCGCGCATCGCAGTATAACCACCGGGACATCAATTGTCGAATTCTCGGCGCATCTTCTGCTGCTTTTCCGCAAGCTTGCGCCCCATTTGCCGCACTCATCCATGAAATACAAGTTCATGTCCCAGCCCTTGGCGGCCGGTCTCTACGAACCCGAGGGCATCTACCTCAGCACACCCTTCGAAACCGCCGCGCCCGTGCTCCAGTTCTTCGGCCAGCACTCGGAGCACTACGCCCAGTATCGCTATAACGGCGTCCCGCTCAAAGGCCATGTCGGCGTCGATTTTGCGCTGGAGCCAGGCAGCCATCTCTTTGCCGTGGACGACGGCCGTGTCACCGAGATCAGCTTTGAGGCGGGCGGCTTTGAACGCTACGTCAAGCTGGATCATCGCTGGGGCGAAAGCCTCTATGCCCTGGTGGGCGAAATCACCGACGAAGCGGGCCAGCAGGTCAAACGCAACGAGTACCTCGCCCGTTCGGGCCGCTCTAGCCAGGGCCTCCCGCCCCATCTCCACTTTGGCGTCCGCATCCACCCCTACAACCGTTTCGACGGCTGGGGCGGCTTCACCGACCCGCTGCCCTTTCTCAACCCCAGCCACATCATCTTGCCTGAAGCGGGCGACGATGCGCGTCCCGTCTTTCCACCGCACGTCATGGTCGTCGAACGTCCTGGCTTGCGGCGTCCCTAACGGTGTGCACCGGTGTTTATGGGTGCAGGTCTGTTCTTCAGAGAGACCCAAACATCCTCGCTATACTCATAAAGGATATTTATAAAGTAATCATAGTAAGGGGTGTGGATAATGGGGAAAACTCTCCCCATGACCGGAGCAACCCCTAAATAGCCGGGATGCACGGCCGGCTACCCCTAAAAATCGCGTAACAGACCCCCCTCCCGAGCGGTGCGGCCAGGGGAAACACAGGGGGAGAGGGGGCGGCTGGCCGGGACAACTTCTCGCCCTGTCAAGTATGC
>CAYJQA010000892.1:0-1624 GCA_964372065.1 uncultured Litorilinea sp. | reverse complement strand
GTTTCCAACCGCACGTTGTGGTCTACACCAAGCGTGCGGTTGGAAACCGCACCTACGCAGACCTCTTCTGCCTCTTCTTTTGCTTCCTACACCTCTTCATCGCGGAACCACGACCCACCGGCGGAGAAGCCGCCGTCGATGATGATGCTCTCGCCGGTGATGTAGTTGGACGCAGGCGACGCCAGGAAGATCGCCAGCCCCACGATCTCTTCCGGCTCGCCGGGCCGGCGCATGGGGATGCGGCTGCGGAACCAATGCGCCTTCTTAGGGTCGGCCCACAGCGGCTCGGACAGCGGCGTATGGATAAAGCCGGGGACGATACAGTTCACCTGGATGTTGTCCGGCGCCCACTCCACCGCCATAGCCTTCGTCTGCTGCACCAGGCCCCCCTTGCTCGCGCCGTAGACCGACACCGAATCCAGCGCGAAGTCCACGTTGATCGAGCCGATGTGGATCACCTTGCCGCCGCCCTGCTTACGCATGTACGGGTAGGCGGCCTGCGTCAAGAAGTACGCGCTCTTGAGGTTGACCGTCATAATGGCGTCATAGTCGTCCACAGTCACTTCGGTGATGGGCTTGCGCCGGTTCGTCGCCGCGCAGTTGACCAAAATGTCCAGACCCTCCAAGCCCGTGACCGTTTGCTCTACCAGCCGCATGGGCGTGTCCGGGTCTTCCAGATTGGCGGCCAGGGGCAACGCCCGCCCGCCCGCGGCCTTCACCAGCGCGCACGTCTTGTCGATCTCGTCCTGCTTGCGGCCGTGCACCGCCACCGCCGCCCCCGCGCTCGCCATGCCTACCGCCAGGGCGCGGCCGATGCCGCCACTCGCGCCGGTGATCAGCGCCGTCTTGCCCGCCAGCGAAAAAAGCGCCTCTAGGACATTGGGGATTGTCGTCATCGTCGGTCCTCCTCGCCTGCGGCGAGGTCATGTCACCTGATAGAGCGGCGGTTCGCCGCGGCGGACACGCAGCAGGTTCTCGATCACCTGTTCGCCCATGCGTCGCCGCGCGTCCATGGTGCTCCCGCCGATGTGGGCCGTCAGCACCACGTTGGGCGCGGTCAGCAGCAGACTCCCTACCGGCGGCTCGTCCACGAACGCATCCAGCCCCGCGCCGCCCAACTGCCCACTGTGCAGCGCCGCGACCAGCGCCGCCTCGTCCACCAGCGCGCCGCGCGCCGTGTTGAGCAGCAGGCTGCCCTGCTTCATGCGGGCGAACTCCGCCGCGCCCAGCAGCGGCCCCGTCACCTGTTCGGCGGGCAGATGCAGCGTCACTACGTCGGCGGTCGCCAGCAACTCGTCCAGCGGCGCAAAGGTCACCCCGTGTGCGGCGGCGAAGGCGTGGTTGGGATAGGGGTCGTGGGCGACCACCCGCATCCCAAAGCCCTGCGCCCGCAGACAGACTTCGCGGCCGATGCGCCCCAGCCCCACGATGCCCAACACCTTGTCGCGCAGTTCCAGGCCGGTGAAGTTCTTCCAGCCGCCCGCGGCCGTAGCGTTGTGCGCCGGGACGATCTTGCGCGCGACGGCCAGCAGCAGCGCCAACGTCAGGTCCGCCACTGCATCGGTAACTGCCAGCGGCGTCGCGCTGACCACGATCCCGCGCGCCCGCGCCGCGTCCAGGTCGA
>CAYJQA010000891.1:0-1627 GCA_964372065.1 uncultured Litorilinea sp. | reverse complement strand
CTCACCACCAGACCGCACACCCACAGCACGTCGCCGCCGGCCGCGTCCAGCACGACGGGCCAGGCGCGGCGGTAGGCGGCGGGGACCTTGTGGTCGGTAAAGAGATCGCCCAGGCTGCGCGTGTGCCCGGCCAGACCCAGCGGCGCGAGGCGTTGGCCGCGGGCGGGGACCGTAAGCGTCAGCGCGGGGGCCGCGTCCGCGGCGAGAAAGGCGCGCCAGGGCTGGCCGCGGTCGCGCCAGTCCGCGGGCAGGTCGGCGGCGGGATAGACGGCGCTGTGCAACTCCCAACCACCGGGGAGCGCGAGGACGCCGGCGGCCGGAATTGGCATGGGCAGCGCCGTGCCCGGCGCGATAAGCGGGTGGGCGGGCGTCAGGGGCAAAGCGTCGCGGCGGTGCAAACTGAGCCGTGCGGGCCGGTCCGCCGTGGCCCCGACGATGGTCCAGGCGATGTCGCCGTGGAGCGGATAGGGACCGCCCGCGAGCGTGCCCGCAGCGGCGCGGCCCAGGATCCGTTCGAGCGCGGCGTGCCCGGCGTCGCGGCCGTCTGCGCCGAGCCGCTGGAGGGCCAGGCGCAGCACCCCGCGCCGGGTTGCTAGGTCCGCGGCCAGCAGCCCGTCCAGGTCGAACGCCAGGCGCGTGGGCGCGTCGCCGTCGACCAGCAGCGCGTCCAGGGCGGCCGCGTCGGTACGGGCGGCGCGCGCGGCTTCGGCGGCGAGGCGGCCCGCAGTAGCGGCCAAGACGGCCCCGATGTTGGGGTTGAGGCGGGCGAGCCGCGGCAGGATGTCGTGGCGGATGGCGTTGCGGGTGCGGTCGGTTTCCTGGTTAGTAGCGTCTTCGCGCCAGGGCAGCCCGGCGGCGATCAGGTAATCGTACAGCGCGGCGCGCGGCAGCGCCAGCAGCGGCCGGACCAGGCGGACCTCCGGACTGCCCGGCATGGTGCTGTCCCAGGCCATGCCCGCCAGCCCGGTCAGCCCGCTCCCCTGGATCAGCCGCAGCAGGACGGTTTCGGCCTGGTCGTCGCGGTGGTGGGCGACGGCGACGGTGGCGGGCTGGGCGCTGCCCACGGCGTGCGCGACTTGGGCGAGGAAGGCATAGCGCGCGGCGCGGGCCGCGGCCTCCAGCCCAGCGTGATGGCCCGCCAACGCGCCGGGGATCAAGCGGGTACTGTGGAACGGCAGACCCAGCCCCGCCGTTAGCTCTGCGACAAAGGCGGCGTCGTCCGCCGACGTGGGGCGCAGGGCGTGGTCCACGTGGGCGACGTGCAGCGCGAGGCTCCACTCCGCGGCGAGCGTGGTGAGGGCATGGAGCAGACAGACGCTGTCGGCCCCGCCGCTGACGCCCACGACGACAGGATGGAGGTCGCGCTCCGGCGCGGGGAAGAGCTGGTGGTCGGCCTGCGCGGTCCGCAGCGCCGCCGTCACCGCCGTCATCGCTACCGTCATCGCCACAGGTTGGGTTGGTACTGCCGCGGGCCTGGCCGGGTCACGCAAATGGTCCATAGGAGTCACGCGGGCATTATACCACGGCCAGAGAATCGGGGCAGACGATGTGGGCAGGGATGATAAGGGTTTGTTTGGGTAGTGTACGTTAATTGGTGGAAATTTGACTTGCATTGAAGGCGTGGATT
>CAYJQA010000890.1:0-1630 GCA_964372065.1 uncultured Litorilinea sp. | reverse complement strand
CCCACCGTCCAGCCACCGGCGGCCCCGGCAGGTATGCCTTGACTCATGAATGTCCACTCCTTGTAGACTACGGACGCTATTGTAGCAACCTTTTGGGGCGCTGACAACTCGGCGGCGTCTTTCCCGACGGACCTCATGCCCACGACCGCACAGATGTTGCTCGATTATCCCGATACACTGCTCCAGGTTCTCGCCGAATTGCGCGGGGCCTTCCTGGACGGCGCCGACCACCGCGAGCAGGCCGTGGACATCCTCGCCGCCCAGATCACCGACCCCACCTCCGTGCAGATGGCCTACGAGGAAGTGGGCGACTATTGGCCCGAAAGCCAGACCGCGCTGGACCTCTTGCTCAAAGAGGGCGGCGAGATGGCCGAGGCCCAGTTCAGCCGCCAGTTCGGCAGCATCCGCCAGATGGGACCGGCCAAGCTCCAGCGCGAGACGCCGTGGATGAACCCCGAAAGCCCCGCCGAACTGCTCTACTACTACGGGCTGATCGGCCGCGGCTTCAAGGGCGCGGGCCAGGCCGCCCACACCATCATCTACATCCCCACCGACGTTGCGCCCTGGCTGCCCCACCCGCAGCGCGAGCAGAGCGAAGGCGGGCTGCCTGTGCGCCCTGCGCCGCCGCCGCCCCAATCGCGTGTCATGGTGACCGACGACAGCTTTCTGGAAGACGCCGGGACCTTGCTGGGCTTCCTGCGCGCCGAGAAGCTGCGCCTGACCGCGCAGGGACCGCACCCGGAAGATACCGACCGCTTTGTCCAGCGCCTGCAAACGCCCTACAGCGGCGACATCCCCGACCTGAACGTGCGACTGGCGCTGCTGCTGCATCTGGCGAACCGGCTGGGCTGGCTGCGCCGCGGCGATGATGGTCATGTCCAGTTAACGGGCAACCGCGTGCGCCAGTTCCTGGACCTGACGCGCGCCGAACAGCGCCGCGCCCTGTGGGACGCTTGGTGCGAAACGCCGGAGTGGAACGACCTCTGCCGCACCCCCGGCCTGGAGTGCGCCGACACCGGCAATTGGCACAACGACCCGCTGCAAACGCGCCAGACGCTGCTGCGCCTTTTCGCCATGCTCCAGCCCGGCGCCTGGTATCACCAAGACGAAGTAGTCCAGGCCATCAAAGAAATCGAACCGGACTTTCAGCGCCCCACCGGCGACTACGAAACCTGGTATATTCGCAGCACGGAAAACGCCGAATTCGTCAAAGGCTTTGACCGTTGGGATGCGGTCGAGGGCGCGCTGGTGCGCTTCCTCATCCGCGGACCGCTGCACTGGCTGGGCGCGGTGGACCTGGCCGAGCCGTCCGCGGGCGACAACTTCCAGCTATCCTTGAGCCAGGCGGGCGCGCAATGGTTGGGGCTGGAAGTGCCGCAGCCCTACGACCCGCCGCGCAAGGCGATGGTCGTGGGCGACGACTTCACCGTGCACGTCCCCTATGGCATCCCCCTGACCGATCGCTTCCGGGTCGAGCGGTTCGCGGCTTGGCAGGCGAGCTATCCCGACTATGTGTACCAGATCAACCAGCGCAGCCTCAAGCGCGCTGCCGATGAAGGCATCCCCACGGACAAGATCGTGGAGTTCCTGCGCGCCCACACCAAGAGCTTCCCGCCCAAAGTGACCACCG
>CAYJQA010000889.1:0-1638 GCA_964372065.1 uncultured Litorilinea sp. | reverse complement strand
GCTCTATTGTAGGCGCGATCGGCGCTGCGCTCAACCGGCGCGGCGCGGCTGCGCGGCGCGAAAATGTCGCCGGCCTCGCCTACATGACAGCCTATCCGACCTGGGGTAAACTAGGACAAATACGCGCTGCACGGGGTCGCCTACGTCCGTCCGGGCGCGCAGGCGCGCCGTATGTCTCGCTTTACTATCGCCGCGGTCCGCGCGGCGTTGTGCCAAGATAAAGGTTGATCGCATTGGCCGCTCTAGCCGATTTGTTAGCAGTTGCGCGCGGCGATCTCCCCGCCGATCTGCTGTTACGCAACGGGCGCGTCGTCAACGTCTTTTCCGGACAAATCGAGGCGGTGGATATTGCCGTCGCGGGGGACCGCATCGCCGGGCTGGGGCCCGGCTACATCGCGCACCAGGTGGTGGACCTGGGCGGGGCGTATGTCACGCCGGGGTTGATCGACGCGCACGTGCATATCGAAAGCAGCCTGTGTGTGCCCGCGCACTTTGCCGCGGCGGTCGTCCCGCGCGGCGTCACGACCGCGGTCATCGACCCCCATGAGATCGCCAATGTGATCGGCCTGGACGGCATCCGCTTTATGGCCGAAAGCGCGGCCAACCTGCCGCTGCACGCGGTGGTGATGGCGTCGTCGTGTGTGCCGGCGACGCAGATGGAGTCGAACGGGGCGATCCTGGCCGCGCATGACCTGGCGGCGCTGCTGCGCGAGGGCGTGGTCTATGGGTTGGCCGAGGTGATGAACTATCCCGGCGTGATCCAGGGCGACCCGGACATGCTGGGCAAGTTGGATGCGTTCCGCGGCCGCCCGGTGGACGGTCACGCGCCGCTGGTCACGGGACCGGCGCTCAACGCCTATGTGGCCGCGGGCGTGGGCAGCGAGCATGAGTGTACGACCGTGGACGAGGCCGCAGAGAAGCTGGCGCGCGGTCTCTATGTCCTGATTCGCGAGGCCACCAACGCCCACAACCTGGACGCGCTGCTGCCGCTGATCAATCCGGCGAACAGCCGGCGCATCTGCTTCTGCACCGACGACCGGATGCCGCAAGACCTGTTGGAGCAAGGGTCGATCGACTACATGATCCGCCGGGCGATTACCTACGGCATTGACCCGGTGGAGGCGATCCGGCTGGCGACGCTCAATAGCGCCGAATGGTTCGGTTTGCACGAGCGCGGGGCCATCGCGCCGGGGCGCATCGCGGACCTGGTGGTGGTGGACGATCTGGCCGAGTTTCGCGCCCGTCAGGTTTATGCAGGCGGCGAACTCGTCGCCGCGGAGGGGCGTTTGCTGCGGGCGGTGGAGCCGAACGCGGGCAACTCCGTCCTGCGGGGAACCGGCGTGCGCGGGTCCGTGAACGTGGCATGGAGCAGCTTGGACCTGCGGATTCCGGCGCGGGGCAAGCGCATCCGGGTCATCGGCGCACGCGAGAATCAGTTGGTCACGGACACCCGCATGGTCGACGCGACCGTGACCAACGGGTATGTGGTCGCCGATCCCGCTCGCGACCTGCTCAAGATGGCCGTCATCGAGCGCCATCATGGGCTGCCATCGCGCGGGTTGGGCTTTATCCAGGGCTTTGGGCTGCAGCGGGGCGCGATCGCGGGGACGGTGGCGCATGACCATCACAACCTGGTCG
>CAYJQA010000888.1:0-1647 GCA_964372065.1 uncultured Litorilinea sp. | reverse complement strand
CGTCTTCTATGCGCCGTTGACCTTTGCGGCCACCCTCGCCCCGGCATGGGTCGTCGCCGGCACATGGCCCGTGACCATCGTCGCGGGGATGCTCCTCGCGCCGTTGATTTACGCCGACCACCGCCGCGCCATCCCGCGCCCGGCCTTGATCAGCAGCCTGACGATTATTGTGGGGGTGGTGCTCTTACAGGTGGAACAGGCGCGGCTGGCCGACTGGCGCAGCGCGCTGCTGGGGTTGGGATTGGTCCTGATCAGCGCGGTCGCCTATCCCCTCGGCAACCGCAAAATGATGCTCCACCTGGAGCCGCCTGCCTATGCAGGACCGCCGGTGGAGCCATTTGTGCGGCTGGCAGGCATGACGCTGGGCAGCCTCCCCGCCTGGCTGTTGGTCAGCGGCTACGGCTACAGCGCCGCCGGCTGGCCCGCCGCCGGCCAGGTCGTGCAGGCCGGGATCGTCGCCCTCAGCAGCGGCATCATCGCCACGGCGCTCTTCTTCGCCGCCACCGATTTGGTCCGCCGCCAACCGGTGGCGCTCGCCGGGGTCGAAGCGACGCAAGCCGCCGAGGTCCCCTTCACCCTCTTGCTGGAAGCCGCGCTCCTGGGGGCGGTCTGGCCCTCGCCCCTCGGCTGGAGCGGGCTGGCGGTCATCGTCCTGGGCATCGTCTGGTATGCGCGCCTGGCCGTGCAAGGTGCGCGGCCAGCGAATCTCGCATAGGGCCACGCACCTTGTCAACTCCTTTTTCGGCTCGCTCATTGTCATGCTGAGCGCAGCGAAGCATCCCGGACTTTGGGCGAAGGGGATGCTGCGTCGCCGACCCCGGTAACCGGCTACCGCGGCGTCACCGTCCCGGTGTCGCGATACCACCACAACTGAACTTGCGCGGTCCCGGTGCGTTCATAGTACTCAACCGTGACCGTATGGTCACCTGAGCCGATGCCCACAAAGCGGTTGCTCACCTCTTTGTAGCCGTCGCGCCATTGATCGATCACCAACAGCCCGTCCACGTAGACCCGCACACCGTCGTCCGCCTCGATGCGGAATATATAGGTTCCGTAGTCAAACGGGAAGCGCCCCGTCCACCGGGCCGACCAGTAATCCGGTCCGAGCTGGTCCGGCAGCGGCGAGCTATACGACCAGTTGAAATCCAGCGGCGTCTGGGAAGCCGGTTCCGCCTGGCTCAATACGGTCGCACCACTGGGCTGTACGCCGGCGTAATAGGCCGCCTGCCATTGTCGTGTCCCGTCGACCACCGCATACGCAAACCGGATGGACGCCGACCCCGACGCCTCGTAATACTCCACGCGCAGGCGATGTGCGCCGGCCAGCACGCGGTTCACCGTATAGACCTGGTTCTGCGCGCCGTGCCACTCGTCAATGATCAGTTGGTCGTCCAGCCACACGCGCACGCCGTCGTCGGCGTCGACGGAAAAGCGGTAATTGCCGGTCGGAAATTGGTAGGTGCGCTCAAAGCGCGCCGAGAAACCGTCGGCAGATACCCCCGTAGAGGGCGAACCCAACCCCCAGTTGAGATTCAGGTCGCCCACATTCGCCGTCGCCACCGGCTGCCCGGACAGCAGCACATTGTCGTAATAGCTCGCCTGCCAGCCGGTGTACTGGGGCGCGGGCGTCGGGGTGGGGACAGGTGT
>CAYJQA010000887.1:0-1649 GCA_964372065.1 uncultured Litorilinea sp. | reverse complement strand
CGTCGGCGGGGTCGATGCCGCTTTCCTTGAGGACCGCGGGCACGGTGGTCTTGAGCGTTGCGATATAGTCGTCGGGGTCTTGCAGCGCCCAGTCCGGTTCCAGGCGGACGCCGGATTCGGGCAGCCGTTCGTCGATGACGCCGTTGGCATAGGCATGGACCGCGGTGGCGACCTCGCGGCCGTCGGCGACATCTACCAGCAGCGCGCGGCCGGATTCGGTGCCGAAGTCGATGCCGATCGCGTATTTGGGACTCATGTGCGTCTCCTTGCGTGACCGGTCATCCCGAGGCCTACGAAGGGGGAATCTCTCTGGCGCAGGTCAAGCGGCAGAGAGATTCCTCGCTAGCCTCGGAATGACAAGGCAAAGGTTAGTTGTGGCGATAGACGTCCCAGCCCTGGTACTTGGTGAGGGCTTCGTAGACGGCTGCGGCGGTCTGCGCCGGGTTGACGGTGACATGATGCTCGAAGCCGTTATCGCAGATGTATTTCAGCAGGCCCTGCAGGTCGGGAACCTTGACCACGCCGTAACCGCCAAAGGTGAGCAGGGCATCGTCGGTGAACTCGCCTTCGCCCACATAGGCGCGCAGCTTGCCCGCAAAATCGTCGGTGGTCACGCGTAGATAGGTGAAGGCGTCGGGGTTGATCCGCCCGTAGATCGTGCCATAGGTGTTGGCCGCGCCCACCGTGCCCGCGATGATCTCCTGGTAATACATGGAGATGTTGGACGCGGCGTCTTGGCGGAAGATGTCTTTGGGCAGGTTGGAGCAGTGGAAGATGACGCCCTTGTCGGGGTCTTCGCCATAGTTGTTGTTCCAGTCCACCAGTGCGCTGGGCTTGCCGCTGGCCTGGGCCAAGATGTACATGGCTAGGCTGCCGGTGACGTCCACTTCGCAGGCGCTGGGGATGAGGTTGTTACTCATCATGCTCATGAGCGTGCAGGGGACGACGCCAAAGAACTCTTCCATCGCGGTCCAACACTGGACGGCGGTCGCCTGGAGCTGGGTGTCATGCATCCACTGGTCCACGGCGACGCCGAACTTCGCCATTTTGGTGAGCGCGAGGGGCGGCACGTTGGCAGTGGTGACGTAATCCTTGATGGCCGTGAGCTTGGCCTGGACGCGGGTATCGTCGTCAGCCATCGCGTTGACCCAGCCGAACAACTCGTAGAGGTCCAGCGTTTCGATGGAGACGCCCGCCTGTTCCAGGAGCTTTTCGCTGTAGCGAACCGTGTTGAAGGCCGTGGGGCGCGCGCCCAGTGCGCCGATGCGCAGGTTTTTGAGGCTGCGCGTGACGCGACAGGTCGCCGCAAAGTTGGCGAGGTCGGCCTGGAAGGTCGGATGGTTCGGGGCCACGGTGTGCAGCGTGGTCAGCGTGTAGGGAATCCCGTATTGGCGCAGGTTGTTGCAGGCCGACATCTTGCCGCAGAAGCTGTCGCGGCGGTCGGCGATGGTCATGGTGTCGATGACGTCAGGGTAGGCATGGATCAGCAACGGGACTTTGAGGCCGGCCCAGCGCAGCGTGTTGACGATGGCGCGCTCCTCGCCGAAGTTGGGCAGCGTGAGCACGATGCCGTCAATCTCGTGGCGGTGGGCGTCGAATAGCTCGGCGCACTTGTGCGAGTCTTCCATACTGACCACGCTGCCGTAGAG
>CAYJQA010000886.1:0-1652 GCA_964372065.1 uncultured Litorilinea sp. | reverse complement strand
CGGCTCCCCTCTGGGAGGAGCGGCTGCGCGGCATCGGCAAACTCACCCGCGCCGAAGTCATCAACATGGGCCTGACCGGCGTCATGCTGCGCGGCAGCGGCGTGGACTGGGACTTGCGCCGCGACGCCCCCTACAGCGGCTACGAGAACTATGATTTCGTGGTCCCCGTGGAAACTGAAGGGGACTGCTTCGCCCGCTATCGCGTCCGCATGCAGGAGATGCGCCAGAGCGTCCGCATCATCGAACAGGCGCTCAAGAACCTGCCCGGCGGCCCGTTCCGCACCGACGACCGCAAGGTCAGCCTGCCGCCGCGCGCCGAGTTGGACGTGAGCATGGAAGCCCTGATCCACCACTTCAAGCTCATGACCGAAGGCTTCCGCGTCCCGCCGGGCATGATCTACCACGGCATCGAGGCCAGCAAGGGCGAGTTGGGCTTCTACATCGTCAGCGACGGGTCCGCCATGCCCTATCGCCTGCATGTGCGCGCGCCGAGCTTCAACAACCTCTATGCCATCGCCAAGATGAGCCGGGGCCAGATGCTCTCGGACGTCGTCACCAACATCGGGTCGATTGATATTGTGTTGGGCGAAGTCGACCGCTAACCTCGCGACCGCCTGGAGTCACCACACCGGGCGCAGTCAAGGGGCGAGTTCTTTAGAAGGGATTGCACACCAGCCATGATGCTATCGGAGTCAGTCCGCGCAGAGATTCGCAAGTGGATGGACCTCTATCCCGCCGGTCGCCAACGCTCGGCGGTTTTGCCCGCGCTCTATGTGATCCAGCGCGAATTCGGCTATTGCCCGGTCGAGGCGCAGAACGAACTGGCCGCCATGCTGGACCTGGAACCCGCCGAAGTCGGCGGCGTCGTGGGCTTCTATAACATGTTCCACGAAGAGCCGAAGGGCGACTATCACGTGGAAGTCTGCACCAATGTGCCCTGCATGTTGCGCGGGGCCAACCAGTGCATGCACCACCTGGAAGACAAACTCGGCATCCACCACGGCGAAAAGACCGCCGACGGCAAGTGGGCGCTCGACCACATGGAATGCCTCGGCTCCTGTGGCACCGCCCCCATGGTCAGCGTCACCGAACAGGCCACCGGCAAGATCCGCTACTTCGAGGAGCTTGACTCCGCCGCAGACGTGGACAAGATGGTCGCCGTCATCGAGTCCGGCAAGGGCTTTACCACGCTGGAACGCTGGACGCCCGCGGGCGACCCCACAGGCGAAGGCAAGTCTGCCGGCCCCTACCGTCTGGGCGGCATGGAGCCGCGCTACCTCATGGCGCAGGTGGGCAAGCCCGCCAGCCACACGCTGGCCGCCTACGAAGCGGCGGGCGGCTATCAGACCGCCACTCGCGTGCTCACGGAGATGGAGCCGGCCGCGGCGATCGACCAGGTCAAGGCCAGCGGCATCCGCGGACGCGGCGGCGCGGGCTTCCCCACCGGGATGAAATGGGGCTTCCTGGCCCCCGCCTTCCCCCGCTATCTGGTGGTCAACGCCGACGAATCCGAGCCGGGCACGTTCAAAGACCGCATCATCATGGAGTATGACCCCCACCAGTTGATCGAGGGGATCATCCTCAGTTCCTTCGCCATTCAGGCCGAGACGGCCTTTATCTACATCCGCGGCGAATACTACTTCGCCTATACC
>CAYJQA010000885.1:0-1662 GCA_964372065.1 uncultured Litorilinea sp. | reverse complement strand
GCTTGGCGCAGCGCGCCGGGCGCGGCGGGCGCGCCGGACAGGTTCATCAGCAAATAGACGCCGAACCCGCCAAACAGGGCCAGCATCGCCGCGGCCAGCGCCGCGATCACCCACGGCCAGCGAAACCGGCCTGACACATTTCCATTGGGCAGCCAATTCATCTAATCTTTACCATTCCACGCTGTCTGACGTTGTCCTAGCGATTCAAGAGTGGGGCCGCCCACCGATGGCCGGGGCGTGATCCAAGCTGGGGCGGACGCAGCACCCGCCCGGCGTAGACAAGCGCGGCCAGGGTCAGCACAATCCAGGTGGTCAGCGCCGCCGGGATGTTCAGGTTGAGCCACACCGAAAGCGGCGCCAACACGGTATCGTGTTCCACCTGGGCAAAGCCCATTAGGTCGATGATCTCCCGCAGGGAGTAGCGGCTAAAGGTGAGGGTAATGGAGATCTGCGCCAGCAGGAAGTAGGTAAGCAGCCCCCAAAACGCCCAGACGCGGCGCTGCCACATCCCGGCGACCAACAGCGACAGCACAAAGATCGCGGCGCAGAGCAGATAGATGCCCTCCCGGCGCAAAAGGACCCGGCCAAACCAGGGCATGAAGCAGCGCAGGAAGATGCTCACATGCAGCAAGATGATAAACAGCCCACTCAGTGCGCAGACGCGCAAGACGCTCGCGGGAACCTGCTCGATCAAGCTGGGCGGCTGCGCCTGCCCAAAACACGCGGCAAACGGCGCGGCTTGATAGAGGCGGAGCAGAAGAACCGGCGCGCCGATAGTCAGCACGACTGAGACGGCGAGCAGCGCCGTCGTGTTACCCAGGCCGATGCCGGCGATAAATTGCGGCGCACCAAACGCAAAGCCTGCGGTCAGGGAGATGCCCAGCATCAAGCAAACCGAGAGCGCCACGCGCGACAAATGGTGCGCCCAGCCCCGCAGCCGCAGCGTCCCCATCCCCAGCGGAATCAGCGTGATGGCCATCAGATAATAGACGATATTGCTCATCACCAACAACGCAAACCAGAGCGACCCGACGGTAAACTCCGGATAGAAGAAGGAGCCGCCCGGAGCAAAGACATAGAAGCAGTAGATTTCCAGCGGCGCATAGTAAAGCGCCACCAGACCGACTGCCAATTCCAGCCCACCAATGGTCTTCGCCAAGAGCGTCATCGTGATCATCTCCTCGCGGTGTATGCGGCGTTTGCCTGGCGTCCGGCCCGGACGGTTTGGTGAATCGCCTGCCAGACGGTATCATTCTCCCTTGAGCCGCGGGCCGTGCGCCCAGACAATGCGCTCATCATTTTACCCGCGGTGCGCCCATTCGTTGAATCGCACGCTGCAACCGGCCCTAGCCGCCGCCAAGTGCCCTATGCCTGCTGCCATGATCCAAACACAATACGAACTGGTCATCGGCATGGAAGTCCATGCCCAACTGCTGACGCGCTCCAAGATGTTCTGCCGCTGCAGCACCGACTATGCGGGCGCGCCGCCCAACACGCGCGTGTGCCCCGTCTGTCTGGGGATGCCGGGCATGTTGCCCGTGATCAACCGCGCCGCGGTCGAAGCCACCATTAAGACCGGGCTGGCGCTCAACTGCGAGATCGCCGACACCGCCGTCTTTGCGCGCAAGAACTACACCTATCCCGACTTGCCCAAGGGTTACC
>CAYJQA010000884.1:0-1662 GCA_964372065.1 uncultured Litorilinea sp. | reverse complement strand
GCGCAGCAGCGCGGTCGGCGCCGGGCGGGCGCGCCTCCACCTGCGCCAACTGCGCGGCCAGCAGGTCGAGCGTGGCGTCCAGGCGCGCTTCCAGCGCGGCCAGCCGGGGCGTCACGTCGGCAGACGGCGCGGCGGGCCACGCCTGCGCGATCTGGCGCAGGGTCGTGACGACCAGCCAGTTGAAGCGGTCTTGGCGGCGCAGCGTGGGGTCCAGATACGGCTCGCGCAGGTGTGACGTCAAGTTGCGGCGCACCCACGCGATCAGCGGCCCCACCAGCGGCGCGGCCGACTGCACAGTGTAGGGCTGGATCACCGCCTTAGCGGCCTTTTGGAGTTGGTCCACTTCGTGCGCCAAGGTCGCGTCCGGAGCCGGTGCGGCCAGGTCGCGCGGCCCGCCCGCGCCTGCACCCGGCGCGCCGGACAGCACCCGCGGACGGCTAGGGCGCGTCGCCAGCCAGGCCGCGATCTCGTCCACGATGGCGGTCCACCCGGCGTAATACGCCTCTAGACTGAACTCCTGGGCGCGGGCCAACCCGCGCTGCACCAGGTCGCCCGCCAGCGTGTCGTCGGTGAGGACGGTGGTCAAGTGGGCGGCCAGCTCCGCGGCGTCGCCCGCGGTCGCGAGCAGCCCGGCGTCGCCCACGACCCACGGCTGCGCGGCGGCGTTGGCCGCGACCACCGGCGTTCCCGACGCCATGGCCTCGATCAGCGGCACGCCAAAGCCTTCGTGCAGGCTGGCGCTGGCATACACCTGGGCCAGCCGGTAGTAGGGGGCCAGGTCGGTCACGCGGCCGGTGAAGATCACCTGATCCGCGATGCCCACCTCGGCGGCGGTGCGGCGGATGCCTGCGACCACCTCGGCAAAGGCCGGGTTGCTGGTATAGTCGCCCACAATCAGCAGGACGGCGTTGGGTACACGCTCACGCACCTGAGCCAACGCCCGCACCAGCAGGTCGACGCGCTTATTGCCTGCCACGCGCCCTACAAAAAGGATGACCTGCTTGCCCGCCAGGTTCCAGCGTTTGACCAGTTCCAGGTCCGCCGGGCCGGGGTGAAAGGTGTCCAGCGGGACGGGCAGCGGCAGCACGCGCACGCGATCCGCCGGGCAGCCGTGGTCGGCGACCAACTGGCCGGCGTTGAAGGGGCTGGGCGTGACGATGAGGTCGGCGTAAGGCGCGTAGCGGCGCACCGCGGCGGTCCCTTCCACCAACTCGTCGACGCCGGTGCGGCTGCCCCACAGTTCAGGCGGCGTCACGTTATGGTAGTAGAAAACCACCGCGCCCCGGTCCAGCCCAGTGAGCGTGTCCAGCAGGTCATAGCGGCCCGGATAGTGGTAGATGTAGAGATCGCTGGTCGCGAAATAGTTGTCGCGCCCGGCCATCAGGTCCACCGCGTCCACGACGCGCACAGCGGGCATGGCATCGGCGGGGATGCCCTCAGGCGGGTGCTGGACGTAGATCGCAACCTCGTCGCCACGGCGGCGATGAAAGCGCAACTGGTTCAGCAGGGTCTGGCCGGTCGCGTCCTGCCCGATTAGGTTGACGTTGATCAAACTGACACGCATAGACGATGTTCCTGCATTGCAGAGGAATGAACCACAAAGAACGCAAAAAACTAGCCACATATCACTTTGGACGTTAACAAGAGAAGAAGGCTGGTGCA
>CAYJQA010000883.1:0-1674 GCA_964372065.1 uncultured Litorilinea sp. | reverse complement strand
GGGCTATTCCCAGCAGATTATCGAACTCGCCGACTCGACGCGCACCGCCGCCGAAGCCGCCGCCGCGGTCGGCTGCACCGTCGCCCAGATCGCCAAGTCGCTCGTCTTTCGCGGCCACACCAGCGGGCAGCCGATCCTGATCATCGTCAGCGGGGCCAATCGCGTCCACGAGGGCCAGGCTGCGGCGGCCATCGGCGAACGACTGGACAAAGCCGACGCCGATTTCGTGCGCGCGACGACCGGCTTTGCTATCGGCGGCGTCCCGCCCATCGGCCATGCCGGCCCGCTTGCCACCTACATTGACCAGGACTTGCTGCAATTCGACGAGATCTGGGCCGCGGCGGGCCATCCACACGCCGTCTTCCGCCTTACGCCCACCGAGTTGGTCGCCATGACCGGCGGCGCGATCATCGGCGTGCTCTAGCGGCCGGCACACACACCCGCGCCGGTTGCCGGACAGGTGGCTGTCAACGCCCGCCCTGGGAAAAACCCGATTTGATCTTCCTCTGCGACTGTGATAGGATTGCATCAGGGTGACAAAAGATCCACCTGTGTGTTGTGTTGCGATTTATCGCTGTCCGGCCCATCTGGATTGGGCCTAATTACACAGTCTGTTGTACATTCTTACTTGCTTGTGTTATTTATCCCATCTATTCCCATCTATGTCGGATTCATCAGTCTATATTGGAGACATTGCCCATGAGACAATCAGGTAGGTTCTATCTCATTCTTGTCAGTGCAATTGTCTTGATGCTTGCTTTTGCAGTGATGAATACAGCGGTCGGCAGCCATCCACTGCTGGCCCAACAGGTGCCCGCGGCCGAAACTGAGGAGCCGCAGCCGTCGCCGGAGCCTTCACCCGAGCCGTCGCCTGAACCGTCGCCGGAGCCTTCACCCGAGCCGTCGCCCGAACCGTCGCCGGAGCCTTCACCCGAGCCGTCGCCCGAACCGACGACCCAGCCCCCGGCGGCCCCGGTTGCCATTCCTGAACCGATCACCGTTGTGCTCTTTGGCACCGGTCTAGCGGCGCTGTCGGCTGCCGCGGCAGCGCGACGCAAGAAGGACGGCGGCGAATAGCCGCAGTGTCAGTCGCCGGCGACTTCGCAACGGGAAGTGTTGCGGTCGCATAGGTAGAAATTGCCGATGTCAAGGTGGCTTCGAGGATCGACAACTGTCCTCGAAGCCACTTTTTTGTCACGTATCCCCCGCCGGTGACCGCCCGCAAACGATCAGGATTCCGTCAAGTTGCACCCGTGCGGTCTCTGCTATACTGGTAGCGGATTTGGATGCTGTCGCGCCATCGGATACGCTGTCTGCCGGAGCGTCGCGCGGCGTGCTCACGCACTGCCCGCGCCCGTACTTGCGCCATAGGCCCCAGCAGGCAGCCGTTGCTAGCCGTCGTGAAAGAGGAACCGTGAGGATATGCGATTGATCCGTAATTTGCGTTGCCTGGCGCTGTCCATTGCAGTCTTTTTTGCGCTCGTTTTGGCCGGGCGGGTCTAGGCCCTGGCGACCCCCACGGCCACCTGGCCTGGGCTCCAGATCGAGGCGCGTGACGGCGCCTTGCACGTCGCCTGGGACGGCGCGACCGTCCAGGCTGCCGGCGGGGCCGCGGCCTTGCCGCTGGTTCCCTATGGCGGCTACCTGCTGCCCGTGACGTCGCTGCTGGTAGAG
>CAYJQA010000882.1:0-1683 GCA_964372065.1 uncultured Litorilinea sp. | reverse complement strand
AAAGATGCGCGTTCTGGGGTTTTCGCGCTTCCAGAACAACTGATCTCGCAAATGCGCCCCTTCTCCCTGGGGGAGAAGGGGCGGGGGAATGAGGGTCTCCGTACACCCTCTTAGAGGGGCCAGGGGTGAGTTTCCTCGTAACCGTCTTAATTCGTCAAAACCGCAGCAACGATACGCCGCCTGTCATCGTATAGATCGTAGGGTTTGCGCTGATATCGCGCCTGTCATGCGTCCACCCGGCGCACAGTGCTGTAGCGCCATTGCTCATATAACTAATAATGTCGAATGGAACGTGCGAAACACCGTCCACCGAAGGTCCAACGCCCAGATCCATCCAAAGGCGGATGTTCCCCAGGCAGTTCGGCCCTAGACTGAACCAGGATCAAGATCGCACACCTAACGAACAATCGAGTTCTACGCAGCTTTGTGCGATTGGAGAAGAACAACCATGACGCGCACCATCACGAGGATCCTCCTCATCACCGCTGTTTTGCTCGGCAGCCTGCTGCCGTTCGCGATGTCTCAGTCTCCCGCCCACGCCCAGGCAATGACCTCAGGCGCGTGGCAGGCTGAGTATTTCAACAACCTGTATCTCAACGGCTGGTCCGCCGCGACCACCGTCAATAACCTGTCGCTGAACTGGGGCAGCGGATCGCCCGCGGAAGGCATCCCCACTGATAACTTCAGCGCCCGGTTTGGCACGGACGTCTATTTCTCGGCAGGCCGCTACCGCTTCTCGATCCAGGCCGACGACGAGATCAGCATCCGTCTGGATTACAACAGTTGGGAACAGCCGATCATCAACACCATCGACAACCCGGCTCCCGGCCAGATCCTGACCGCTGACGTGGATATCAGCGCGGGCACGCACCACATTCAGGTCGATTACCGCGAGCGCACCGGTACGGCGTACCTGTACGTGAATTGGGCCCCGATCAGCCAGACGCCGGTCTATGACACGCAGCCGATTGCCACCGTCGCCACGGGCGCGCTGAACGTCCGCGCGGTCCCCGACCCGGTCAACGGCGCGATCATCACCCGTATCTATCGCGGCCAGACCTACGCGGTTGTGGGACGCTCCGGCCTGAGCACGTGGTGGCAGTTGGATGTCAACGGCACGATCGGCTGGGTGAACGGGAGCTACGTCCGCGTTCAGAACGGCCAGTATGCGCCCGTCACCTGGAACGGCAACACCGGCGACGTGGCGACCCCCGGCCCCACCCCGACCCTGCCCGCCGTGCAGTGCCCCGGTTTCCTGCCCTCCCGGGTGACGATTGGCGGCTACGCCCGCGTGACGCCCGGCCTGCCGAATAACCTCCGCGCAGAGGCCAGCACGTCCGGCGCGTGGGTAGGCTCCGTGCCCGGCGGCGCGACGGTCTATGTCATGCTCGGCGCAGTCTGCGGCCCGAACACCGCCTGGTGGCTGGTGAGCTACAACGGGGTCACCGGCTGGACGATGGAAGGCGTGGGCAACGTCTACTGGCTGGAGCCGTACACCTTCTAGCCCCCTCCCCTACGCTACACACCCAAGCGGGACAGCTCACAGACCACTTCCGCGCGGAAGCCACGCCATTTCAATGGCAGTGGAAGAAGCGCGGTGCCTTTGAAGTTGCAACATGCGAACCTTGGTGCAATACTTCATGACATGAAACTGATTGCGCAGGTGCGCCTCTACCCGACGCC
>CAYJQA010000881.1:0-1686 GCA_964372065.1 uncultured Litorilinea sp. | reverse complement strand
TTGTTCGCCCCGCGGCTGATGGTGATGGGCAGCCCGTAGGTGATGAAATAGGCGTTGACCAGGTGGTCGCCGGCGGCCTTGCTGGCGGCATAGGGGCTGCGTGGGGCCAGGCAGTCGCTCTCCAGGCTGCGATGGTCGCCCTCGATATGGCCGTAGACCTCGTCGGTGCTGATCTGGTGATAGCGCAGATTGCCGAGTTTGCGCGCCGCCTCCAACAGCACATAGGTCCCGTAGACGTCGGTCTGGATAAAGGCGTCGGGGTCCATGATGCTGCGGTCGACGTGGGTCTCGGCGGCGAAGTTGACAATCGTGTCGATGCCCTGGCCCGTGACCACCGCCGCCACCTGCTCGGCGCTGCAGATGTCGCCCTGGGCGAAGGTATAGCGGCCCGCAAAGTCGGCGGCCACGTCTTGCAGGTTCTCCAGCCGCCCGGCATAGGTCAACTTGTCGTAGACCGTGACGCGCAGGTCGGGATAGCTTTGCAGCATCCATCGCACGAAGTTGGAGCCGATAAACCCGGCGCCGCCGGTAACCATCAAGTGTTGCATGAAGTTTGCTCCTGAAATGGGTTAATCGCTGCGGGCGCGCAGCCGGCCTTGGTCGCGGCGCGCCTGTAGGCGGCGTAAGCGGCGCAGACGCCCCGGTTGGCGATGGGCGGGCAGCGCAAAGTCGACGGCCAGGGTCAGCGTCGGCGTTTGGGCCAAAGGCGGCAGCAGCGCGGCGGGCAGACCGGGGGCCGGGTCCAGGCTCCACGCCCAGCGCCAGCGGCCGCGCTCGTCGCTGCTGCCGTTGGCGGCCCAGTAGCCCAGCTCGTCGCTCAGGGCCGCGCGCGTCGCCTGGGTCACCTGGATCAGCCGTTCCCAACGCGCGACCATGCCGGGTAGACTGTCGTGGGCAAAGGAGCGGATGGGCGTTTGGGGCGCGTCGCCGTGATTCAGCGCATGGCGCAGCGTCAGATAGGCCGGGCGAAACTCGGTTTGCCAGAACGTCGCCGCGGTTCGGAAGGCGGGCAGCAGCAGGTCGGCGTGGAAGGTGACGTGCACCGTGCTGACGCGCTCGGCCACATGCACCAGGCGGGCCGCTTGGGGCGCGGAAAGGTCAAAATAGGCTTGGACGTCGAAGCTATCCCATTCGCCATAGGCCGCGGCCAACCGGCGCAGCCGTTCCGCCACGGCCAAAAGCACATGCGCGGCGGCGTGCGCCTCGCTCGCCGGTTCCTCGCCGGCGGGGATGCGGTACATCTGCACCAGCGGGTCGCGCGGCTGAGGCGCGGGCAGCGGCTCTGGCAGCGCCAGTCGCCGCTGTGTCCGGCGCAGCGCGGCGGCCAGGCTCGGCGTCGAGACCAGCGACGTGGAGCCTGTGACCGGGGGGGCGCTATTCGAACGCATCATGGCGCGCGCGGTGGGTAACATGGTCGTCGGCTCACTGCTTCATGCGCGGCAACGTGATCCCCCGTTGGCCCTGATACTTGCCGTGACGGTCGGCGTAGGAGGTTTCCGGCTCCTCGCCCTCGAAAAAGAGGACTTGGGCGATGCCCTCGTTGGCGTAAATCTTGGCGGGCAGCGGCGTCGTGTTGGAGATCTCGATCGTCACGTGCCCTTCCCAATCCGGCGCGAAGGGCGTAACATTCACGAATATTCCGCAATTGCGAACGCAGAAGCCGGACTCAAGCGCGAAGTTCCCTGC
>CAYJQA010000880.1:0-1700 GCA_964372065.1 uncultured Litorilinea sp. | reverse complement strand
GCTTGTACAGCTTCACCGGTGGGATGATGATCCCTTCCTGGTAGATCTCGGTGGAAAGCGGGAGCGAGCCGGGACTCATGCCGCCCACGTCGGCGTGATGGGCGCGGCTGGCGACAAAGAAGAGCGGAGCCGCGTCGCCCGCATCAAAGACCGGGCTGATCATGGTGATGTCGGGCAGATGGTTGCCCCCCTCGAAGGGGTCGTTGACGATCACCACGTCGCCCGGCGACCAGATGGGAAAGCGGTCCAGGATGGTCTGCACGCTGGCGGGCATCGCGCCCAAGTGCGCCGGGATGTGGGCGGCCTGCGCGATCAGGTGGCCGTCGCCGTCAAAGACCGCGCACGAGAAGTCGAGCCGTTCCTTGATGTTGGGCGAATAGCCCGTGCGCCGCAGGGTGATCCCCATCTCCTCGGCCACCCCGGCCAGACGATGGCGGTAGAGTTCCAGCGTAATGGGGTCTACGGCAGCCGTCGCGCCGGTCATGGCGTGTTCTCCCGTTCCAGCCACAGGTTATGCAGCCCGTCGACCCGCGCCCGCCAGCCGGGATGGACCACCACCGTGGCGTCGTACTGGCGCACCAGTGCAGGCCCCGCAAAGCGGTGACCCGGCGCGAGCAGGTCGCGGGCATAGACCGCAGTAACGGTCGGCCCGCCGGCGGAAAACCACACCCCGGTCGCGCCGATCTGCGCCGGGGATGCATCCGGCGCGCCGCACGGGGCCGACGGCAGCGGCGGCCGTGCGCCGGGCGCGCGGCCCACCACGCGCAGCGTCACGCACTCCACCGCCGCGGCGGGCATGGCATAGCCGTAGCGTTGCGCGTGGGCCGCGTGAAACGCGTCCACCGCCGCCATCACCCCCGCGGCGGTGACGGGCTGGGGTAACGCCACGCTCAATTCGTAGCTCTGCCCACGATAGCGCAGATCGAGGCCGGCGGCGAGTTCCGGCGTCGGCGCGCCTTCGTGGGCCAACACCTCCCGCACCCGCGCGGCCATCTCCGCATAGGCGGCGGCCAGCGGCGTCGCGTCGTCCACCAGCGCCGCGGCCGGGCACAAGATCGAGCGGGACGCATCGTGTACTACGTCGGCCACCAGCATCCCATAGGCGCTCAGCACGCCGGGAAAGGGCGGGATGAGAATGCGGCGAATGTCCAACGCGACAGCCAGGCTGCACGCGTGCAGCGGTCCCGCGCCGCCAAAGGGCAGCAGCGTAAAGCGCCGCGGGTCGTGGCCGCGCTCCACCGAAACCCGGCGCAGCGCCCGCTCCATGGTGGCGTTGGCGATGCGGATCACGCCCAGCGCGGCGGCTTGCGGCGAGAGTCCCAGCCGGTCGCCCAGGGCCGCCAATGCGGCCTGAGCCGCGTCCGTGTCCAGCGTGACGTCGCCGTGCCCCCCCAGGAAGCCCGCCGGGTCCAGCCGTCCCAAGACCAGATTGGCGTCGGTGACGGTCGGCTCCACCCCACCGCGGCCATAGCACGCGGGGCCGGGGACCGCGCCCGCGCTGCGCGGGCCGACATGCAGCCCGCCCCCCGCGTCCAGATAGGCGACGCTGCCGCCGCCCGCGCCCACGGTGTGGATGTCGATCACGGGCAGGCGCAGCGGCAAGTCGGCGATCACGCTCTCGGCGGTGGTCGGGATCGCGCCGGGGCAGAGCGCCACATCGGTGCTGGTCCCGCCCATGTCAAAGGTGATGAGGTCGGGCG
>CAYJQA010000879.1:0-1702 GCA_964372065.1 uncultured Litorilinea sp. | reverse complement strand
GGCACGCCCAGGCCGGGGCCTTGCGGCACGGGGACATGGCCCTTGTCGTCAATGGCTTCGAGCGTATCCTGATAGTCGTCCACATAGAGGTGGGCCGGATGGCTGGCCGGGGCGTTAGGATGCAACAGTCCCATCTCATAGTAGTTAGTGTTGCGAATGGCGGCCATACACTGGCGCACCGCCGGGCCGGGTCCGTGAAACTCGATGTCGACGCCCAGCGCCTCGCAGGCATGGGCCAGCTTGATCACGCCGGTGATGCCGTCATAGCCGATGTCGCCGCGCACATAATCGGTCGCTTCGGCAATAAGGAAGTCGATGTGCGGCTCCAACGAGCGCACGTGCTCGGTCTGGAGCAGCGGGGTCTTGATCAACTGGCGCAGCTTGCGATGGGCGAACTGCGAGATGCCGCCGTCGCGATAGGGGTCCTCATACCAGAAGAAACGCTCCTCATCGCAGGCCCACCCCACCTTGACCGCGTCGCCAAAGGTCGTGTACTCGCACGCCGGGTCGAGCATCAGGTCCATCTTGCCGCCGACCCGCTGCCCCACCGCATGCACGTTGGCGATCTCCTGCAGGATGGGGGCGCGACCCCAGCCGTGAATCTTGAACGCGGGATAACCCATCTCCAGACATTGCTCGGCAAAGTCGGCAAAGGCTTCCGGCGTGGAAAGGCCGTCGGGCTGGTGGTCGCCGTGATAGGTGCTGGCATAGCACGGCACGCTTTCCTTGTAGCCGCCCAACAGCTTGTACACCGGCTGGTTGTAGAGCTTGCCTGCGATGTCCCACAGGGCGATGTCGATGGGCGCAATGCCGATGCGTGCGACCTGGCGCAAGGCCCGGCGCACGTCGGAGTAAATGCGCTCGCGCTCCAGCGCGCTCCTGCCGATCAGATAGTGGATGAACTGCGGCAGGGTGGAATACTCGGCGTTGCTGCCCCCGGCATACTCGCCGACGATGCCCTGGTCGGTGAAGAGGCGCAGAATCTTGCCGCGCGCGGTGACTTTGCCGCCCGGCTCATAGACCAGGTTGAAGCCGTTGTAGTCGCGGCCCATGTTCTCCAGCGAGTATTCGTACTCGTGGATCTCGACTTTGGTGATAATCGGATCGGCCATGGTTCCTCCTTACAGTGGCGGGGTGGGGAGTTGGGGAGACAGAGATTCACCTAGTCGCGGCCGGGCGCCGCATCCAGGCGGGCGATGGCTGACTGCACTTGCTCTTCCAGCTTGCGTACCTTTTCGCGCAGGTCCTCGACTTCCTTCTTGAGCGCGGAACCGTCGACCTTGTCCTCTTCGCGCAAACCGGCGATCAGACGCTCCACGTAGGCCTGCTCCTGGGTCGAGAGCGGCCGCGCGAAGGCGGTCAGGTCGGCGATGGCGGCGGGGGCGCGCAAGTCGGCCAGGGCCTGGGCCGCGGCCAACTGCACCGGGGGCCACGGGTCGCGCAGCAGGTCGGCGACCGTCTCCATGAGGCGATCACGCACGGCGCGCTCCTGCCCCTTGCCTATCTTGCCGAGGGCGGTGACCGCCGCGGGGCGCACCTTGTTGGGGCTGCCCCCGCGGCCGGCGGCAGCCAGGAGCAGCGGGACCGCCGCGTCCTGGCGCGTCGCCGCAAGACCGTGCAGCGCGCCGATCTGGGCGCGGCCGTCGCGCGTGACGCGGGCCGCGGCCGCGGCAAGGAGGTCAAAGGGCGCTTGATCCCGCTG
>CAYJQA010000878.1:0-1710 GCA_964372065.1 uncultured Litorilinea sp. | reverse complement strand
TAGCTGGGCGGCGCAAGCACCAGCACCGATGGCACGCGGCCGGGCTCGGCCAGCCGCAACAACTGATGGCCGATACCGGCCAAGCCTACCATCAGACCGGGGGTCTCGACGGCCTGCGGTGTGCCACAGCGCCAGCCGGTCTGTTCGCTGCTGTCCAGTACCGCGGTCGCCAGCGGGTCGATCGTCGCGTCGCGCGGCGCACCGTCCGGCCCGCGCGTGGCAAGCAGCAGTTCGAGGCTGCCCAGCGCGCCCTGCTCTAGCGCGTGGGACTGTCCCGTGTCCCAACTTTGCGCCGCGTCGACGGCGGCCGGCAGGTCGGCATGTCGCGGCGCATCGTCGAGGCTCCGTGCCAGACACAGATGCGCCAGGCCGATTGCCACGGCGGGGCCGGCGTCAAGCTCGGACCGGTCCGCCTCTGCCGGCGCACGGCGTTCAGCGGCCTCAGCGTCCACGGCCTGCTGCGCCGCCGCCCGGTACTGCGCGTTCCCGGTTGTCGCCGCCAATTCCGCGAGCGCCCAGGCGATGCCGGCGACGCCGTGCCACAAGCCAATCAGCGGCCCCGTGTCAGACTGGGGAATGGCCCAGCCCAGCCCGTGTGCCTGGGGTTGGGCCGCGGCCAGCAGGTGATCGCCGCACGCCAGGGCTGCGTCGAGCGCCTTGTCCGAGGGGACACACCGATAGTACGCGAGCAGCGCGACAATGGCCCCGGCGGCCCCGCGTGCCACGTCGAATTGATCGTCTTGGGCAACCAGGCCGGCCAGTACGTCCACGATCTCCTCGGCTTGGGCGAGGATCGCCTTGTCATCCCACAACGCGCCCAAGTGGGTCAAGGTGTAGAGTACACTGCCCCAACCGTCAAAGCCGCCGATGGCGAGCATCTCCGTACGCAGCAGGTCGATCTGCCAGGTCAGCGTGTTCAAGGCCCGGCGGGCGGCGGCCGTATAGCGGTCGTCGCGCAGAACTTCACCCGCATAGGCCAGAAACAAGGCGACACCGGCGACGCCGCCGTAAAGATCGATCCCCACCGGGCGGATCGTCCAATTCTGCTCATCCAACCGATCCAGGCCAATCCAGGAGATGTCGTCCGTCCCGTAGATGGCGGTGGCGATCAAGTGATCGGCGATGGCCGCTGCGCCCGCCAGGAGCCGGGCGCGCGTGACGGTCGGCTTGCCAGCCGTCGTGAGGTGGACCGGCGCGGCGGGGCGCTCCCCCGCATCCTCCATCGTCGCAAAGGAGGCGCGGATGAACCAGACTTGCCGGCGCAAGTCCTGTTCGCTCAACTGCCGGAACCGGCGCTGCACCACCGCCATGCCGGTTTCGGAGAGAACGTTGGGGATGCGCGCGCCCAATGCGCTAAAGATGTCGAGCGTTGACGGGTGCGTTGTAAAGAGGGGAATGTCGCCCTGCTGCATGTCCGTCAGTTCGGCTTTGACCACGCGGGCCAAGTAGGCGCGCTCCGGCACGGCGGCCCACAGGCGATCCAGAAACCGCTCGCGCTCCAGCGCGTCGCGCAGCATGTCGGGGTGGAAGCTCTCGAAGAGGAGCTGATCATAGGTGCGGGTCTGGCGCAAGAGGATGCGGATTTCGTCCTGGGCAAACCGCGGCAACGGCCCGTCGCTCGCCAGGAGAGCGGCGCGATTGTCCACCAAGAGCCGGTACATGTGGTCGAACCCGGCAACCACCGCCTCCACATAGTCGGCGGCGCTGACT
>CAYJQA010000877.1:0-1723 GCA_964372065.1 uncultured Litorilinea sp. | reverse complement strand
GGGGTATCCTGGGGGCGCTGGTCATGCGCGCCGCGCTGATTGCCGCGGGCGCGGCGCTGCTCAAGGAGTTCCACTGGATCATCTACGTTTTCGGCGGCTTCCTGATCTTGACCGGCATCAAAATGGCCCTCCACCGCGAGGGGGAGATCCATCCTGAGCAAAATCCCCTGGTCCGGCTCTTCCGCCGCCTGATGCCGGTGACCGAGGGGTATGTGGGCGATAAGTTCTTCGTTCGCAAGGCGGGCGCGCTGATGGCTACGCCGCTGTTCCTGGTGCTGCTCGTGGTGGAGAGCACCGACTTGGTCTTTGCCGTAGACTCGATCCCGGCGATCTTTGCCGTCACCAAAGACCCGTTCATCGTCTATACCTCCAACGTCTTCGCCATCTTGGGGCTGCGTTCGCTGTACTTCATGCTGGCGGGTGCGATGAGCAAATTCCATTACCTGAAACCGGCGCTGGCCGTGGTGCTCGTCTTTGTGGGTGCGAAGATGGTCTTGGTCGACATTTACAAGATTCCCGTGGCCTTCTCGCTGGGTGTCATCGCGAGCATCCTAACGGTCGCCGTGGTTGCCTCGCTGTGGCATAACCGGCGCGTGGCGCAAGCCGAGGCAATGGCTCCGGAGCCGATTCCCCCCGCGTAATGTGGCACGCGCGTCCCACCGCCCAGCGGCGGTGGGACGCGCTTACCGAATTCGGCGCGTTGACACACGCCGATTCTCGTGTATCATCGGGACGAACCTCGCATCATCCCGCATCGCCGCCGGTCCCCTCAACCCAGGTTCACCCGTTCCAGGCGCGCCGCCGGCGCGCCGTTATAGCGTGCCTATTCCGGTAAGGAGACTTCCATCATGCCGCAAGTTGTCGTTGCGCCGTCGCTGGTCGCCGTAGCGCCGTTGGCCGACTTGCCGCCGGGGCAGCCCCACGGCCTGACCGTGGACGACGTGCAACTGGTCGCCATCCACATGGACGGGCAAGTCCGTCTCTATGAAGGTCGTTGCGCCCATCAGGGCACGCTCTTGGGCGAAGGTTCCGTCGAAGGCAACGAGTTGGTCTGCCGCGCGCATGGCTGGCGCTATGACGTGGCGACCGGTGTGCGTACCGGCCATCCTGCCATTTGCCTCCAGCCCTTTACCGCGACCGTGCAGGACGGCCAAGTCTGGGTGGACCGGGACGCGATCGCGGCCTGGCGGCGGCGCAGCGCGGCCCCCGCGGCGGCCGCGACCCCGGCCAAGCTGCGCACCCTGGCCGACCTGCCCGGCCCCAAGCGGCTGCCCGTCTTGGGCAACCTGCACCAGATTGACGTGCCCACGCTGCACCAACTCCAGGAACGCTGGTGTGCCGAGTACGGGCCGATCTTCCGCTTCGATATTGGCCCGCGTGTCTTTGTGGGCATTGGCGACCCCGAGCTTGTGCAGCAGGTGCTGCGCGAGCGCCCGGACATCTTCCGCCGCGTCGATCTGGTCGAGCCGGTCTTTAAGGAGATGAACCTGCACGGCGTCTTTTCCGCCGAGAGCGAGGAGTGGCGGCGCTACCGTAAGCTGGCCACGGAGGCGTTGAGCAATCGTCACCTACGCCAGTTCTTCCCCACCATGCACATGGTTTTGGGCCGCTTGCAGCAGCGCTGGAACAAGAGCGCCGGGCAGCCGGTGGATGTGCAGAAAGACCTCATGCGCTTCACCGTGGACGTGACGGAGCACCCGGAGCAGTGCGACGCCACGACGTT
>CAYJQA010000876.1:0-1732 GCA_964372065.1 uncultured Litorilinea sp. | reverse complement strand
TCCACGCCCAACAGATAGTCGGTCGTCACCCCATACACGCGCGCCAACCTCACCAGCAGGTCCAGACTCGGCCGGCGCTTGTCGTTCTCCATATCCGAAATATGCACCGAGCTCACGCCCACCTGCGCGGCCACCTTGGGGCCGCTCAAGCGCAGCGCGTGGCGTTGGGTGCGCAGTCGCTTGCCAAGTTCCATACCCCCATTATACAGCGGAACCTAGCCATCGGCTACCCAGGTATTAGCCACGATGAGGCAACGCCCATATCCGCGCGAAAACGTGCAATAGGACGGCGCGTGTTGCCTTGGGATTGTCTGCCCAATTCACCGGAATGATTGCCTACCGTCGCTCAACCCTGGGCTGCCCTCCGCTCTAACCGGAGGGCAGCCTTGACGCGAGAAGTCGTCGGATGTTGAGCCGCGTTCAGAGTTTCTTTGCCTCGAAATCCAGTAATGTTTCTTGCGAGAACGTGTAACGCATGTTACACTATCAGCATGCAATGGGCTGTGCTGTCCTATACATTACCCAGCCAAACGAACTCTAGCTTGCGCGTGATGCTTTGGCGTCGGCTACGGCGCGTGGGCGCCATCTCGCTGACAGGCAGCGCCTATTTCCTTCCGGCCCAGGAGGAATGCATTGAGGCATGTCACTGGCTGGCACAGGAGATTCGGGAGGCAAAGGGCGAAGCGCTGGTATTGCACGTCGAACAGGTTGCCGGCAAAAGCGACCAACAGATCATTGACCTATTCTGTGCGGCGCGACAGGAGGAGTACGCAGAGATCGAAGCCCAGGCGGCCGAGTTGGAACAGTCGGTGACTACTGCGCGTGAGGGAGACGATGGATCTCACTTTCAACCGCTGTTAGCAAAACTCCGCCGTCGCCACGCCGAAATTACCCGCATCGATTACTTTCACTGCCCCGCCGGTGCCCGCACAGCCGCGCGATTGACACGCATCGCGGCCGCTCTGCTGCCGGAACCCGTCCAGACCAAGATTCCGCCCGCCAAGGCGGCGGACTACCGGGGGAAAGTCTGGGTCACCCGCCCCAACCCACATGTGGACCGTCTGGCCTGCATCTGGCTCATCCGCCGCTTCATCGACGGCGAGGCCACTGTTCGCTATGATCTCGCCGCCGCCGACGGGGAGATCGCCTTCGACATGGAGGAGGGACACTTCGGCCACCGGGGCAATTACTGCACTTTTGAAACAATGGTAAAGGCCTTTGCGCTCGATGACCCCGCTCTGCGCGATGTCGGCGAAGTCGTGCATGAGATCGATCTGCGCGACGGACGTTTTGTGCGCCCAGAGACCGCAGGCGTGGACGCAGTATTGAACGGTTGGCGCTCGACAGCCCTGTTCGACTTGGAGTTGGAAGCACAGGGCGTCGCGCTGTTTGAAGGGCTCTACCAAGCTTATGGGGCGGTGAACAGGACGCTGGTCGGCCGCCCTGAGCAGGCCGGCCAGGACGTCCGGTAGGCACGCTTCCATGCAACGCAAGCGGCCGCAAGGTCGCCAATCGCGGAAATGACGTACCGCCCATGTCAAGAAGAGATGCGCCCGCCGCGACCGGACAACGGCTTCGTGACGGCATGATCCAGGTTTCAGGAGTCAGCAAGACCTATCGCGCCATTGCTTTTGACCGTAAGGATTCTGGCATTGGCCTGTGGCTGGCGAATCTCTCCAGGCTCACTTCGAATATGGCCACGGCCACAGAAGCCCTCAAGGATGTCTCGTTC
>CAYJQA010000875.1:0-1736 GCA_964372065.1 uncultured Litorilinea sp. | reverse complement strand
CAGTGGACGCGCGCCAAGGGCTTTGACACCTTTGCGCCGATTGGTCCGTGGATTGACGATGCCTTCGACCCGGCCAACCGGGGCGTGCGCTGTTTGGTGAACGATGAGGTGCGGCAGGACGGCAACACCGGCCTGCTGATCTATTCGATCCCGCGCGTGCTGGCGCATGTGACGCGCTTTATGACGCTGGAGCCGGGCGACCTGCTGCTGACGGGCACGCCCGCGGGCGTGGGCGCGGTGCAGCCGGGTGACGTGATGACGGTGGAGGTGGAGGGGCTGGGCAGGCTAAGCAATCCGGTGATTGACGAGGAGGAGGCCAGGCGTCGCGGGCTACTCGTCTAGGGCCGGGCTTTCGTTGTGATCAGCCAACTTTCATTCTTCCGCTGTCCAAAATAAGGAGTAATCATCATGTCGATTCCGGCGTTGTCGCACTTTCTTGACATTCAATCCCTGAGCGCGGACCAGTTCTGGGGCTTGCTGCGCTTGGGCAAGGAACTGAAGGACGAGTTGGGCCGTTTGGGACAGAATGCGCCCATCCTGCAGGGCAAGGCGTTGGCGATGATCTTTCAGAAGCCGAGCCTGCGCACGCGGGTGAGCTTTGAGATGGGGATGCAGCAGTTGGGCGGCCATGCGCTCTATATCGCGCCGGACGAGGTGGGCTTGGGCAAGCGCGAGAGCGCGCCCGATGTGGCGCGCGTGCTGAGCGGCTATGTCAGCGGCATCATGGCGCGCGTCTTTGACCATACCCACATTCTGAATATGGCGGAGTGGGGCAGTGTGCCGGTGATCAACGGGTTGAGCGACTTCAGCCATCCGTGCCAGGCGCTGACCGACCTCTTTACGGTGTGGGAGCATCTGGGCGGGCTGGCCGGTATGACGCTGGTGTATGTGGGCGACGGCGACAACAACGTCGCCACCAGCTTGATCCAAGCGGCGCATCTGGTGGGCATGTCCATGCGGGTGGTCGCGCCGGCGGGCTATCAGCCGGACGCGGCGTTGGTCGCGGCGAACGGCGACGTGGTCGTGACCGACGACATTGACGGCGTGATCGACGCGGACGTGATCTATACGGATGCGTGGACCAGCATGGGCCAGGAGGCGCAGCAGGCGGTGCGCAGCGCCATCTTCCCGCCCTATCAGGTCAACGAACGGCTGCTCGCCCACACGCGCAACCCGGACGTGCGCGTCATGCACTGTCTGCCCGCGCACCGGGGCGAGGAGATCACCGACGCCGTGGCGGACGGCCCGCAAAGCCTGCTCTTCCCCCAAGCGCACAACCGTCTGCACGCTCAGAAAGCAATCTTGGCCCACCTGCTCGGAGGGGTGGCGCTGCAATGACATGACCGACATCCTGATTTCTCTGGGCCGGCTGCAGGACTGGCGCAACCTGCTCGACGTGGCGCTGGTCTCTATGATCTTCTATGCCCTGCTGCTGTTGTTTCGGGGCACCCAAGCCGTACAGTTGGTGCGCGGGCTGCTGGTTATCTCGCTGGCGACCGTGGCGGTCAACCAAATCGTGCAGTTGACCGCCTTTCGCTGGCTGCTGACCAATACGGCCGCGGTGGTGTTGGTCGCCATCCCCGTGATCTTCCAGCCGGAACTGCGGCGTGCGCTGGAGCGGGTCGGGCGCAGCGCCCCGCTGTGGGTTCGCCGTGGGGACAACACCACGACGCAGCGGCTGATCAGCGAAGTGGTCAAGGCCGTGGAGCAGATGTCGGAACGGCGCACGGGCGCGC
>CAYJQA010000874.1:0-1738 GCA_964372065.1 uncultured Litorilinea sp. | reverse complement strand
GGGCAGGAGCAAGGTCGTGAGGATGCCGATGGTCGTGGTCTTGCCTGCGCCGTTAGGCCCCAAGAGGGCATAGATCTCGCCGCCGTGAATGTGTAGGTCCACCCCCCGCAAGGCCCGGACGGGCGCGCCATCCTGGCTGGGGTAATCCTTCACCAACGCTTCTGTGTAGATCATGTAGGGAGTGGTCATGGTGGGCGGGTAGACAATAGCCTCGGTGCCGGCGCGCCGCGGTGTGCGGGCGGCCTAGATGAGATGGGTGATACGCGCCACGCCCAGGGCGAGGAGCAGACCCGCAATCAGAAAGCCGTAGCCGGTACTCTGGAATTTGGCCTGATCTGTGGCGGCCTTCTTGGCGCGGGACCACGCCACGTGAGCGGCGGCCGTCGCCAGGAGCATGGTGACGGGGTGCTCCCACGCAGACGTCGGGTTGCTGACGCTCCAATATTGACCCATGATCCAGACGATCAGACCTAACAGGACCTGGATGTCGAACATGATGGGCGTGAGCATGCCGAGGTTCTGGTCGAGTTTGCTCCAGCGCCCGCCCGTGAACAGACTGTACAGCGACTTGGCGATGGCCAAGATCGCGACGAGGATGACGAGATAGCGCCAGCCCGAATGGGCGGCCAGGACAAAGGTATTCATCGAACGAGTATTCTCCTTTGAATCGCGTCGGTGAACTGGATGGGCGTTTGCCCGTTCACGACATCTTACGATAGAACAAGGCGACAAGCCAATCTTGGGCCAAGGGGCGCGGCGTGCTGTGATTGGCGCGACAACAGAGCAACGGCCAGCCTGGCCGCACCCGGAGAGAGCAACGTGGCGATATGACAGATTCGCGGGATGGGCCAAGCAACACGGAACTGGTGCGCCGCTGTCTGGGCGGCGATGACCGCGCGTGGCATTTGCTGATTCGCCGGTATGGGCGGCTGGTGCATTCCGTGCCGGTCCGCTATGGACTGACGCCCGCGGAAGTGGACGATGTGGGGCAGGAGGTCTTCTTGGCCCTAGCCCAGCAGCTACACCAGGTTGAGGACCCGGAGCGGCTGCCCGCATGGCTGGTGACGACGGCGCGGCGCATCGCCTGGCGCGCGCTGCATCAGCGGCGCAGGGAAGCGCCGGGCCACGAGGCGGATGTTACCGAGAGCGACACGCCCGCGGGCGAGCTGGTGGGTCCGGCGCGCGTGCCGACGATGGCGGAACTCCTGGCCGGGTGGGACCGGCTGGCGGCGCTGGAGCAAGGCATGGCGCGCTTGGCGGAGCGGTGTCGTCAACTGCTGACGATGGTCTTCTTGGACCGGCGCGAGCCGTCGTACGACGAGATCAGCGCCGCGTTGGGCGTGCCCAAAGGCAGTATCGGCCCCACCCGCAACCGCTGCCTGGCGCAGTTGCGGTCCATTCTGGAAGGGCTGGGGCATGGCGCGGAACCATGACGCACGGCCTACGCAAGTCGTGTATTTTTCCCACGCTGGCGAGTCACTTATGAGTTGGGGGCCGAGTCGATGGCAGCGAGTCCGACAAGAGGGACCGACGTGATGCATCTTCTGGACGACGTATTGATGGCAGTGGCATTGGAGGGCGTCGCGCCCGCGGCGGAAGATGCCGCGCACCTGGCGGCGTGCGGCGAGTGCCGGGCGCGGCTGGATTGGTGGCGGCAGACGGCTCAAGAGTTGAACGTTGGGCGGGCCAGCACGCCGTCACAAGAGGCGCTGGCGCGCTATGCGGCGCTCTTTGAGCA
>CAYJQA010000873.1:0-1739 GCA_964372065.1 uncultured Litorilinea sp. | reverse complement strand
CGCCCGCTCCAATTTTCGCTCCTCAAGGCGCGGCGATTGGCAAACCGGTCAGCTCCTCCTCAAAAACCGTCATAGAGCGTTACCTATCGTGCCGCCGGCATGTGCGATGCCGTCGCTAAGTCATTGGACTGATTCGCAGATTTATCCTAAAGAAACGCTTGACATATCAATAAGATAACGTATCTTACACGCGGGCCTAGCCCATGAGGTCACCGTAAGGTGGCTGACAAAAAGCCCGGACCTAGTCTGGGTTTTTTGCTTTTTCGGCGGCTTCGACTAAATCCCAGCAACTATATTTGATGCCTTCAGTCGGAATCGCTTTGTCATCCAAAAGGCAATCGATCAGTTTTTTATCTCCTCGCAGCCGAGCGTAGGTTCTATTGGCGCGATGATAGCCGCCGATGGCCATCGGCCACAGATACAAATCGGCAAGTTGCATGATGGGTGACGATTTTCTCTTCACTCTAAATTCGTAAAGTGTTTCTTTCATCTGGGCTGCGGACAAAGGCGCGTATTGCTTCATGTTCTCCGCGGCGAATGGCATCCCATTCTCGCGCAGGTGATCGTAATAACCCCGCGTCCATGCATCGACATTCTTATCAGCGCGTTCCGCAAAGACCTTTAGTTTGCACCCACGCCCGCGTGCGTATTTTGCGGCCCTCTCGACCAGAACCGAGAACGCCGTTCTGCAAAGTGACCATTGGTCGCGTCCGTATTTCGCGCGGTAACGGTGATCGTATCCGGGCCTATCGATAACACACGCGAAGCCGACAAACGGCGGTGACTGCATCAGTTCGTAGAGTTCCTCGAAGAACCTTTCAGACTCAGCCAGCTTCAATGCCGACAGCCATGTGAATGCGCCGGTCTTATTTCTGATGTCGAACGAGTGCAAAAACACGTTCGCTGGATCGAGATTCCAGCCCGACATGAATTTTGCGTGTTTGTCACGCGCTGCATCCTCATCCTCTTGCCTCAGGACGACGCCGCCTAGCGCAAACCAATCATAGCCATGAGCAGCCCGCGTTCCTGGCTCATGGTTGGCGTTTCGCGTGCCAGAGTCATCGAGATAGAGATGCATCACTTGGACCATCTGGATGGCGCCTAGGTGAGGAGGTACTGAAAATGTTTCGCTGCCGCAAAATCGTACAGCGCGATATTGTTATTTCGAACGCTCCCGGAAAAATGGCAGCCCGACCCAAAGTCGTAACCTTTGAAGTTTTTGCCAGAAATATCGAGCGAAATATGAGCGCCTAAACCGTGATGGTAGAGCCGATTAGGTGATCCGGTAATATGCGCGCCTGCCGTGTGATCATAAATCTGAATCGCTGGGCCGATGCTTCCGGAGAAATGAGCATACGTCCCACTTTCAAAATCGTAGATCGTACGGCGCTTGCCACTCACGAGTTGACCGGCAATGAACGCTACGGCGCGTCTGACTTCCGGTGTCATTCGAACGGCCCGACCCTAAATCCACCACCGCGAGTTTAGCCTAACGGCAAACGCGCTTCGATGGTGGATGCAAACGTTCAAAACCATATCTTCTTCCTGTAGTGCTGGAAAGTTGCAAAATCGCAGCTCCATATTCTAGGGGACCACCGCTTTGGGACCCGTGATGCATTCCGCTGCCATCGGGCAGCACCGCTATGGCTGGCGCATCGGCCCGCATACCGCTCAATCCAAATCTAATACCCCGCCGCCAGCGCGCCGCGCGTGCGGGTGTCGGCGGCGCCGACGAGGCC
>CAYJQA010000872.1:0-1740 GCA_964372065.1 uncultured Litorilinea sp. | reverse complement strand
TGTTGCTGCGCTGAGGGGGTCGCCTGCCGGTGGGGGCCGGGGCGCGACGCCGCCAATGTGGTACAATGCGCTCGCAGTGGGCGGCATGAGGATGCCGCCCGTCAGGCGGTGGCTGTCATGCCGGTGGATAGCGTCATTCTAAGATGAGGATCGGGCAATGAACGATTGGGTGATCTTGGACGAGAAGCCGACAGCCGAAGAGACTTATCTGATCGCGGGCTGGCATCAGTGGGCCGACGCCGGCTCGGTGTCGTCGGGGCTGCCGGACTATCTGGTGAAACATATCGGCGCGCGCAAGATTGGGTCCATGCAGCCGGACGGGTTCTATTTGTTCCAACTGCCCGGCACCCATCATCTGCTGCGCCCCGAAGTCCATTTTGAGGACGGCTACAGCGAGGCCATCAAGACGCGGCGCAACGACTTCTACTATGCCGAGTTGGGCAACAAGGGGTTGGTGCTATTCCAGGGCGATGAGCCGCACATGAACATTGACCGCTACGCCGATGGGCTGTTTGAGGCGATGCGTGAACTGGGCGTGCGCCGGGGCGCGCTGGTGGGCGGCGTCTACGGCTCCATGCCGTATGACAAAGACCGCGAGATCTCGTGTACCTATAGCCTCAAGCGGATGAAGCAGGAATTGGACGACTACGCCGTGCGCTTCTCCAACTATCAGGGCGGCGCGACCATCGGCGCGTATCTGGTGGACCGGGCGAAACAGTACGACCAGGAGCTATTTGTCTTTAACGCGTTTGTGCCCGCCTATGATTTCTCGCAGGCGTCGCAGTCCATCCAGGGCGTGCGCATCGAGCATGACTACAAGGCGTGGTACGAGCTGATGCGGCGCTTCAATCACATGTTTGGGCTGGGCATCGACCTGGCCGACCTGGACCGGCAGAGCGAAGACCTGGTGGCGTCCATCGACGGCAAGATCGAGGAACTGGACCGCACCATGCCCCAGGTCAACGTGCGCGGGTACTTGGAGAAGTTGACGGCGAACTTTACCGAGCGCCCGTTTATGCCGCTGGACGACGTGTGGGAGCGCGAACTGGGCGACCTGTTCGACGACCTGGACGAATAGCTGCTCCCGCATGCCGGCGCATGTGAACAGCCCGCTCTTATCACGCAGCACGCGGCGGTAAGGGCGGGTTTTGGATTGGCGTCACCGCGGGAGGACGTAGGGCCGGGATACTTGCAGACAGAGGAGGTAGGAGATCCCGCCGCCCTTGCAGACGGCGGGACCCCAAACACAGAGGAAAAGGAGGAACCAAAGGAGAAGTGCCCATCGTGGAGTATGCTGCAAAGCCCGCTCCCCAGTTGACTTTGCAACTCCGTCGAGTGTGGCTTCCTCGTCTCCGGGTGGAGTTGAGGTTGTTCGCCCGGCGGAGTAAGTGTAGTTGTGTCTGCCCCCAGATTGCTACACTCACATGCCGCTATTGTAGCGTGGCGGCGGGGCGGGCGCATTGTGCGGAGTGCACAATCTTTTTCCGGCGCAATCGTGCCGATTTGCACAATTGACATTGGGGGGGATTTCACAATCTATACAAAAAGCCCTAGACAATGTCAAGTGATGAGAGCGTTCTTCTTTCATTGGGTCTGTCTGTGGGTGAAATTTTCGGTGGATTCGTGCAAGTTGCTCAAAATCGTCCCGTCTGAGGTGTTCCGCCGCGCCGCGCCGGGTGCGCGGGGAACGTCAGCTTTCCGACACTTTTGGCGGGCAAAACACATGGTATTCTCTGGGGG
>CAYJQA010000871.1:0-1755 GCA_964372065.1 uncultured Litorilinea sp. | reverse complement strand
CCGCAGGTTGCGGGTTCAAGTCCTGCCTCGCCTGCCTGAGATAACCACCGGCTGCACTGGGCCGGTGGTTATTTTCCGCCAAGAGAAGTTGCCGGTGGATTGCATCGGTGGTCGGTACGGACCGAAGATTTCGCCCGAAGAGAGCAGGTGTTGTGATGAGCCGTTCTGCTTCCGTAAAACCCAAGGTAGACAATGCCCTGGTCCGCTATTTCAAGGATACCCGCGCCGAGATCGCCAAGGTGACCTGGCCGACGCGCGAAGAGGGGCTGCGGCTGACTTATGTGGTGCTGATAGTGACGACGATTTCGGCGGTGGTGCTCTTTGGCGTCGATTCGCTCTTTAGCTTGGTCGTTGCCCTGCTGCTTCAGGTGACGTGAGCCTGACGTCGCCGGCGCCGACCGGGCCGGCGCGACGTTTGCATGTGTTGTAGGATGAGGGCAACGAAAGGAGAGAAGCATGGTCGACGATCCCAAGAAGAGTCGCGATGCTGAATCAGACGAAGACCTGGCGGCGCTAGACGCCGAAATTGCCGCGCAACTGGACGCCGAAGAGGTCGTCGGTGAGCCGACTGCCGAATGGTTTGTCATTCATAGCTATTCCGGCATGGAGAACAAGGTCAAAAAGAACATCGAGCACCGCGCCGAGTCCATGGGGATGGCGGACCATATCCTCCAGGTGGTAGTGCCCACGGAGACGGAGATCGAGATCCGTAAGGGGGCGCGCAAAGAAGTCGAGCGCCGCGTCTTCCCCGGCTATATCCTGGTCAACATGATCATGGATGAAGATAGCTGGTATGTGGTGCGCAATACGCCGGGCGTGACAGGGTTTGTGGGCATGGGCAACAAGCCCACCCCGCTGCGCCAAGAAGAAGTTGACAAGATTATGAAGCGGATCGAATCGGACGAGCCGCGCATCAAGGTCAGCTTCCAGACCGGCGAGCATGTGCGGATCATGAGCGGCCCGTTTGCCGAGTTTAGCGGCACGGTGGACGAGATCTACCCGGACAAGGGCAAGGCCAAGGTTCTGGTGAGCTTCTTCAACCGGGAGACGCCGGTCGAAGTGGACTTTTTGCAACTGGAGCGCGACGTCTAGCGCAAGGTTGGGTAACCCGGCGGCGCACGTTTGCGCGGCCGTGACCATACGAGTTCCTATCTGTGATACTGGCCCCTGGGAGCCAAAGGCGGTCGCCAGCCGTCGGGCGGCGCACACCAGGACCAGAAGGAGTCAATCATGGCAAAGAAACTGAAGGCAATCGTCAAGCTGCAACTGCCCGCCGGCAAGGCCAATCCTGCGCCGCCTGTGGGTACTGCGCTTGGCCCGCATGGCGTCAACATCATGGGCTTTGTGAAGGAATACAACGCCCGCACCGCCGCGCAATTGGGTCAGGTGATCCCGGTGGAGATCACGATCTTCTCCGACAACTCGTTCACCTTCGTGACCAAGACGCCGCCCGCCGGCGATCTGATCAAGCGCGCCGCGGGGCTGCCCAAGGGCAGCGCCGAGCCAAACAAGAACAAGGTCGGCAAGCTGACCCGAGCCCAGGTCCGTGAGATCGCCGAGATCAAGCTCAAGGACTTGACGGGCGTGGGGTTGGAGAGCGCCATGCGCATGGTCGAAGGGACCGCGCGCAGCATGGGCGTTACGGTGGTCGACTAGCCTGCAGCAGACTGCGGCAGCCTGGACCCGTGACCGACTCAACTGGAACCGATAAAGTGGGAGGGAGGAGACTCCCGCCTGAACCACAAGGAGTATACC
>CAYJQA010000870.1:0-1756 GCA_964372065.1 uncultured Litorilinea sp. | reverse complement strand
GGCGGCCCCCCCCCCCCCCGGGGGGCCGCGCCCCCCCCCCCCGGGGGGGGGGGGGGGGGGGGCCGCCCCCCCCGGGGCGCCGTAGACCAACGCGCCGGGCGCTACATCGTGCGTCACGACCGCGCCCGCCCCGGTGCGCGCGCCATCGCCCAGGGTCACCGGCGCCACCAAAAGCGTATCGCTGCCCAAGAACACAGCCTCGCCGATGACCGTCTGGTGCTTGCGTGCGCCGTCATAGTTGCACGTGATCGTCCCCGCGCCAATGTTGCTGCGCGCGCCAATGTGAGCATCCCCCACATAGCTGAAATGGCCCATCTTTGCGCCAGGCCCCAGATAGCTGTTCTTCACCTCACCGAAGTTGCCCATGTGCACGCCTTCGCCCAGGTGCGCGCCCTTCCGTAGATGGCCGAACGGCCCGACCTCGCTGTGCGCATCCATGCGCGCCTGTTCGACGACCGAATAGCTCACACGGCACTCGTCGCCGATCCGGCTGTCCACCACCTGGCTGGACGGGCCGATGGTGGCGCGTTCGCCGATGGCTGTCTGACCCATGAGGTAACAGCCGGGCCAGATGGTCGCATCCATGCCGATGACGACGCCATCCTCAATATACGTGTTGGCCGGGTCAATGATCGTCACCCCGGCCAGCATATGCTGCTCCACGATGCGCTGGCGCATGATCTCGGTGGCCTGCGCCAACTGGACACGGTCGTTGATCCCGTTAACGTCCTCCGCCGGCGCGGGCTGCGTCACGACGCGCCGCCCCTGGCTCACGGCGATGCCCACCATGTCGGTCAAGTAATACTCGCCCTTGGCGCTCAGGGGAACCGCCGCCAGATTCGCCCACAGCCAATCGGCGTCAAAGCAATAGACGCCGGGATTCAGCTCCTTGATCGCGCGCTGCTCCGGTGTGCAGGCGGCCTCCTCCACAATCGCCGTGATCGCGCCCGCCGCGTCACGCACGATGCGGCCAAAGCCCTGGGGGTCGTCGCGCGTCACGGTCAACATGGCGAGCGCGGGGCGGTCGCCGCGCCCAAAGGGCTCCCGCAGCGCCGCTTGATAGGTGTCCACGAGCGTCTGCAGCGTCTCGCGCCGCAGCAGCGGCATGTCGCCATAGGTCACGACGACGACGTCAGCTTCTTCTTCCACGGCCGGCGCGGCCTGCTGCACGGCATGGCCCGTGCCCAGGAGTTCCGCTTGCACCACACAGCGACCCCGGCTGCCCAAATGCGCCTCGACCAGCTCGCGCCGGTGGCCCACCACCACCACCGGCGGCTGCCCGCTGATGGCCGTCGCCGTGCCCACGGCCCAGTCAATCATGGGGCGGCCCAACACCGGATGCATCACCTTGGGCAGTGCGGACTTCATGCGCGTCCCAAAGCCCGCCGCCAACACCACATTTGCGATACGCAACGTTCACTCCTCACCGCGGCTTACAATTGTTACCAAACAAAAAAAACGACCAGACGCGCTTACTGCCCAGCAAGCGGTCTGGCCGGAAAAAGTGCAACTACGTTTACTTTGCATCCGAGCGGCAGCCACAACACCATGGCTGCCCGTAAAATTCGGAGGTTGATCGTCGTCCATTAGCTCTTGCGCTGGTTCCTCACCGTGCCGTACCATCACGATTCTACCACGGGGAGAAAGGGCGGCGCAACCCCCAAAACAAAAACAAATCAATGTCAGCGGCACGCAATGGCCGGAAGGAAGAACAAAGGCGAGGGGTGAAGGTTGGCGATGACCTACTCTCGCATGC
>CAYJQA010000869.1:0-1758 GCA_964372065.1 uncultured Litorilinea sp. | reverse complement strand
CTTCGGGTGTGCCCATGCGCCCCAACGGGGTGGTGCGGACGATGTCGGCTTTCTGCTCGTCGGTCAGCACGTCGGTGAGCGCGGTCGGGATAAAACCGGGCGCGACCGCGTTGACCGTGATGTTGCGGCTGGCGACTTCGCGGGCCAGGCTCTTGGTAAAGCCGATGATGCCCGCCTTGCTGGCGGCATAGTTGGCCTGACCGGCCTGGCCGGTCAGCCCCACCACGCTGGTGATGTTGATGATCCGCCCCCACCGTTTACGCAGCATCCCGCGCAGCGCCGCGCGACTCATGGCGTATACGCTGCGCAGATTGGCCGCGATCACCGTATCCCACTGTTCGTCGGACATGGAGAGCAAGAGCGTGTCGCGCGTGGTCCCGGCGTTGTTGACCAGGATATCCAGCCCGCCCAACTCGCCCTGCACTTGCTTGACCAGGTCGGCGGCCTGCTGGGTGTCGCTGACATCGGCGTGGAACATGGCGCAGACGCCGCCCGCGCCCCCAATGGCGTCGGCGACAGCCTGTGCGCCCGCGGCGTTGCCCCGATAGTGGACGGCCACCTTCGCGCCGCCGGCGGCGAACTCCTTGGCGATGGCCGCGCCAATCCCGCTGCTGCTCCCTGTAACCAAGACGACCTTATCCGCAAAGTTCATGGTGGACCCTTTGTGCGCGTCGATTTCCATGTATTGTACCGTCGAATGGAATGATCGGGCGAATCGTAGCGCCGCAGAGGTGTTGCCGCTCCCGCCGCGTAAGTCAGGATTGACGGCACGCAGGCGGACGTCAGGCAGGCTGATAGCGGCTCACCTTGATTTCGTCCGCCCTGGCATTGACTTGAGCTAGGTCATAATTGAGCTGTAAGCGCAGCCAAAACTCCGGGGTGCTGCCGAACGCCTTGGCTAAGCGTACAGCCATCTCGGGCGAAATGGAGGCGCGCCCGTTAATGAGTTTAGAAACCGTAGGCCGCGTGACGCCCAGCACTTGGGCGGCATGCGTCACCGACAAGCCTAATGGCTCCAGACAGTCATGCTTGATGATCTCACCCGGATGGACAGGATTCTTCAGGGACATTGGCTCCTCGCCCGCGCTATACCGCCTGTGCCCGCCGCGATTCCACAAACGCGGCGACGCTCTCCGGGTCGCCGACGGCGTAGCGCGCGGCGGAGCGGTCGATGCGCTTCATCATGCCGGTAAGCGCGTCGCCCGGCCCGACCTCGACAAAGGTCGTCACGCCCTGCGCCAGCGCCGTCTGCATGGAGGCGGTCCAGCGCACCCCCCCGGTCAGTTGCGCGGCCAGCTCGGCGCGGATGGCGTCCACACCGGTCAGCAGGTGAGCCGTCGTGTTGCCGATGACGGGGACGCGCGGCGGCAAGATCGGGGTGGCGTCGATGGCCGCGGTCAGCGCCGCCGCGGCCGGTCGCATCAACGGGCTATGCGAAGCAATGCTCACTGCCAGCGGGACCACCTTGCGCGCGCCCGCCGCAGCCAGGCTGGCCATGGCCGTTTCCATCCCGGCGCGGTCGCCGGAGATCACGACCTGGCCCGGACAGTTATCGTTGGCAACCACCGCGACCCCGCCCGCGGCCGTCGCCTCGGCGCAGACCGCGGCGATCTGGGTTTCTTCCAGCCCCAAGATGGCGGCCATCAGGCCGGGGCTGCGCGCGCCGGCCTCTTTCATCAAACGGCCGCGCTCGCGCACCAGCCGCAGCCCGTCCGCAAAGCTCAGGCTGCCCGCGGCGACCAACGCGCTGTATTCGCC
>CAYJQA010000868.1:0-1774 GCA_964372065.1 uncultured Litorilinea sp. | reverse complement strand
GCGCGATCACCACCGCCACCACGTCGTAGAACGGCTCGGCAGTGCCCTCCGGGAACAGGTTCGGAAGCAAGATGGCGATGGTGGAGTAGATCCAGGCGGCGCCGGTGCCAAGCGCGATCAAGGTGTTCATGTTGGCCGCGCGGTGCTTCAGCGCTGCCCAGGCGCCGGTGAAGAAGTGACCACCCGACCAGAGGAGTACCGGCAGAGTCAGCAGCGCGCTTCCCAGCCAGGCCAGCCGCAAGGTGGCCATACTCCAGTCGCGGACGAACGGAATGTACTGTGGATAGGACACCAATAGCACCGGCACCGAGATGAGGGCGGCAAAGAGGAACTTACGGAACAGGCTGCGATACTCGCGTTCATGTTCCGCCTCTTGCTTATCGGCCGGCTCATCGCTCGCGGCTGGCCGAACCTGGTAGCCCCAGTCCTGGATGACGCTGTGCAGTTGGACCAGGGTGGTCTGCTGGGGCAGGTAGGCGATGGTGGCCTCCTGCGTGCCGACGTTGACCGACGCACTGAGCACACCCGGCGTCGCCCGCAGGTCTTCCTCAATGAAGCCCACGCACGAGGCGCAGCGCAAGTCCGCGATGCCGATGCGGATCTGGGCGCCGCCGAGCCGAAAACCGGCTGGCTGGAGCGCTGCGGCCAAGGCCACCGTGGTCGTGCTCAGCGGATTGTACTCCACCACCACGCTCCCCGACCCGGTGTTGGCGTGCGCGCTGCGCACACCCGGCACGCCGAGGATGGCCGCCTCCACACCGCGTCTATCGCGTTCTTGCTTCAGGTCGAGCACCGGCAAGTCCACGCTGACGAAGGGCAGGTCCGGGTTGAAACCGGTCGTGGCCGAGCCGGCAGGCAGCGCCTCTGCCACCGTCGGCAGTGCAGCCTGCGCATAGCGATGTGGATCGGCGTCAAACTTCGCCACGCAATTGGCTGAGCAGAAGTGAAACGTTCGCCCCATGTGCTCGCGAGTTGCTACCGAGTCCTGGGGATCGATGTCCATGCCGCAAACGGGATCTCTAACCATGATTTGACTTCCTTTTCTACATCAATATATGAAGTGCAATGATATAGCAGTTCAGGCCCCCGCACACGCGCCGTTTCATGGGGATTGACATGCGCCGAACGGCGTATCGTCACCGGACTCGCCAGAGTACCGATGGCACGGACAGATGAAGATCCCCTAGCCTTCATGCCAGCTCGACCGGCATTTCAAGCGTGTGCAGATGCCCTTGATCTTGCGCGCGACAAGAAGGCTGGTCGGCCTACCGAGGTTAAACCCCGCTACCGGACTGACCTTGTCCGGCCAAGGGAGTTCCCTTCGGTCACGAGGACGGCAATTGTATTCACGACTGACTTCGTGACTTGGGCGCCGCCGAGCGATTCGCTCGAATTGCTTTAGGACGATATGGGGTGTCTCATCTGCTGGCCTCTTTCCTTCTGGCGGGGCCGGATGCGCTCACCCAACTTTGGCCGCGCATGTTTGCGCGGGTTGCGCTCGAACTCTGCCTGGCACATTGGGCAGCAAAGATAGTAGGTGAATCCTTCGTGCTCAACGGCCACGTGCGCTCGTTGAGGCTTGATGCGCTTGCCGCACACCGGGTCCTTCAACATGGTCAACCTCCTGAGTGAGTCCCGGTCGTAAGACCGAGGGTGTTCGGGATCCATCGCAGGCGTCCTGGCGTTGTTATCGCCCGCCGGCGCGCTGGCATGACCCGTGTGTTCGTCGCGTTGATTTTGTTCGTCATGCGGAACCTTGCCCGCCGTGCATCGG
>CAYJQA010000867.1:0-1782 GCA_964372065.1 uncultured Litorilinea sp. | reverse complement strand
TTCCGAGGCGATTGTCCATCCGGACGAGGTCGCCAAGTACATCGCGCCCGCTGAGTGCCAACTTTCCTATAACCCGCTGCTGATGGCGTTGCTGTGGAACTCGCTCGCCACGCGCGAAGTGCGGCTGCTGCGCCGCTCTATGGGCCATCGCTTCGCCATCGACCCGGCGTGCGCGTGGGTCAACTATGTGCGCTGTCACGACGACATCGGCTGGACCTTTGACGACGGCGACGCGTCCGCGCTGGGCATCAACGGCTATGACCACCGGCGCTTCCTCAACGCCTTCTACACCGGGCGCTTTGCGGGGAGCTTTGCCCGCGGGCTGCCCTTCCAAGAAAACCCGCGCACGGGCGATGCGCGCATTTCCGGCAGCCTGGCGTCGTTGGCCGGGCTGGAGCAGGCCGTCCAGCGCCAAGACGCCGCCGAGATCGAACTGGCCGTGCGCCGCATCTGTCTGGTACATGCCGTCATCCTCAGCATCGGCGGCATCCCGCTGCTCTACCTGGGCGACGAACTGGGCGTGCTCAACGACTACGGCTATCGCGCCGACCCGGCCAAGACCGGCGACAGCCGTTGGGTGCATCGCCCGGTCCAAGACTGGAGCCAGGCCGAGCGCCGGCACGATGTCGCGACGGTCGCGGGCCAGATCTATCACCGCCTGCGCCGCCTGATCGACGTGCGCAAGGCCACGCCGGGCTTCGCCGGTCACCACATCGACATCATCCACCCCGGCAGCGACCACGTCTTCGCCTATGTGCGCAGCAATCCGGCAGCCACGACGCGGCAGCGCGTGCTGGTGTTGGTCAACTTCACCGAGAACCCGCAGCCGGTGGCGGCCAACGAACTCCGCCTTTATGGGCTGAGCTACCACTTTGAGGACATAGTCACCGACCGCCACGTGGACCTAAGCGGCGACGAGATCGTGCTGGAACCCTACCAGGTCATGTGGCTGGTTCCTGCCACGTGAGCACTTCGCCCAGCCCGAAATCTTTGACAGGCCGCCCCCCTCCCCCTATAATAGGTATGTTTGGGCGCATGAATCGCACGGGCACCGATGGACGAGGATGGTCTTATGGCAGAAGTACAAACGCTGCGTCGCGGCAACATCTACGAAGAAGATAACCAACTCTGGCGCGTGTTGGACTACCAACACATCAAAGTGGCGCGCGGCGGCGCGACCATCCGGCTCAAACTGCGCAACGTCCGCACCGGCTCCACGGTCGAAAAGACCTTCAACAACGGCGCTCGGGTCAAGGATGTCCGCTTGGAGAGCCGTGAAGTGCAGTACCAATACACCGACGGCGAATTTTACCACTTCATGGACACCGAAACCTTCGAGCCGGTCATGCTCGCGCCTGATGCGCTGGAGGGCGTGACCGACTTCCTGCTCGACAATATGGTCGTCACCCTGGAATCCTATGAGGGCGAACCGCTAGACGTGAGCCTGCCCACCACCGTCGACCTCAAGGTCGCGTGGGCCGAGGCTGCCGTCGCCGGCGATACCGCCAACTCGCCCACCAAGCAGGTGCGGCTGGAGACCGGGCTGACCATGCAAGTGCCCATGTTCGTCAACGAAGGCGACACCATTCGCGTCGACACGCGCGACGGCTCGTATGTGACGCGCGTGATGAAGTAAACCCCGACGCGTCCCCGCTCGACCGGCGTCCAACGCCGCGCCGGTTGGGTAGACGGTCGCCAACTTGCTTCATTGCGCCGGCCTGGGTATACTACGCCATACGAATCCGAGCCGTTGTAGCTCAGTCGGTAGAGCAGCGCCCTCGT
>CAYJQA010000866.1:0-1784 GCA_964372065.1 uncultured Litorilinea sp. | reverse complement strand
GCCGCCGCGCGCCCCTCTGCCGCCAGCCGCACCGCGGTCTGGCCCGCCGCGCTCAGCCCGCTCGCCGCCAGGATGGCGTCCATCTGGGCCGCCGCAGCCATATCCACCGTCGCGGCGGGCGCGTGCGCGGCGACCGGATGCACGTCGCCATTGGGTAGAAAAATCACCGGCTTGTTCATTGTGTTTGCGGCCTCCTTGAGCCTGCACAACTGGTCTACAATCCCCGTTCCCGGCGCGGCGGGCGCGTTGACCGCGCTGGTCTCCTTGCCCACCGGCCCGTGAAACACGACTTCGCACAGGACCGGCGTAGCGGCGTCGGCGGTGGGATAGCGCCGCCCCGGCCAATGCCCGCACGTCAGCCAGTCCTCACCGCACACGGAGCACGTCACCCCGGCATAGCCCCACGCAATCGAGAAGCGGTCGATGATCCCTTCCAGAAAGTCGCGGATGCCGCGCTGGGTGGTCAGCTTGATCGCCTGGCGGAACGTGTCGCCCGCCAAGCGGCTCGCCATGACCGTCCCGTCGCGGCTGCCGATGTCGTCCGTGTCGTGGTTGCGCAGAAAGGGCTGTCCGGCAAAGCTCGCGGCAAAGGCGGGCAGCTCGTCGGCGACAAAGCGCACGTGATTGGCGTTCGGCCCGCCGCGAAAGACCACCGCGGCAAAGTCCAGCTCGCGCAGTTCGCCGCGCTGCCACTGCGCCCACAGTTCATCGCGGGCCGCGGCGTCCCGGCTGCGCAGCCCCGTTACGGGCGTGCTCCACAAGACCGCTTGCGCCGTCATCAGTTTGTCCATGCTGTCCCTCCTGCAAGATGCGTTCAAACTCGCCTTCGCTCAGCGGCTCGCCCAGGAACTTGGTAAAGAGCCGCAGCGCCATGCGTCGATAGGCGTCGCCCTGGCCCGTGATGGCGGCCAGCGTCCCCAGCGACGACGCCAGCCGTTCCGCCGCCGTCGCCAGCGCCTGGTTGTCTTCCGGGCTGATGTCGGGCGTCTGCACCATCAGGTCGGCGTGAGTAATCGGCTGCGCCCGGCTGCCCGTCGCCGCCAGATGGCGGTCATAGGCGTGCACGAGCAGGTCGCTTAACAGCCAAGCCAGGTAGCTCTGCCGCCGCCTCAGAAAGCGCCGCCGCTGCTCGGCCATGGCCTGGCCCGTCGCCAGGTTGGAGTCTTCGCCTTCGCCCAAATCCAGCAGCGCCGTGCCCGGCCCGCCCGCCGCGATCATCCAGCGGATGGCGCGGCCGTCCTTCTCGGCGTCGCCTGCGTGCAGGTTGGGCGTCACCGCCTGCCAGGTCTCCACGTCGCGCTCGGCGATGATGACCGACCCCGGTTCCGGCGGCTGGCGGTAGCGTTCCTCCAGCGTGGTCCGCAGCCGCGCCGGTGCGTGGACGATCCAGAGGAAGGCGCGCATGGCCGCGTTGAGCCGCACGCGGTCTTCCAGCCAGCGCGCGTAGCGGCGCAGCCAGGGCAGGATGGGCGCGAGATCGCTTTCGCCCCGCACCGCGCCGATGGGCCGGTTGACGGCATAGTGCAGCATCAGCGGCGTGGCGATGTCGCGTACCTGGGCCTGGCCTGCCCACCATTTGGCCTCCTCCCCCGGCCCTGTCGTCTGCCGGTAACGCGCCTCCTGTTCATAGTCTTCCGGGTCCACCTCGACGCGCTCGATCAGCGCCGCGGGGACCGTCCGCACGGTGGAGCGCCCGCTGACCGGGTGGGTAAACAGCACCGGGAACAGCTCGCCGCTGCGCGCCAGTTCGTCGCTCCACTCGTCCACGCGCAGCGCCATGCGGT
>CAYJQA010000865.1:0-1793 GCA_964372065.1 uncultured Litorilinea sp. | reverse complement strand
CATGCGAAAGGCGCGAATCACCGGCGCGTCGTCAAATTCCAGCGAGCAGATGAAATAGATGCTGTCGGGATAGTGGGCGTTCCAGGCGTCGGTGGCCGATGGATAAGCGACCGAAACCGGATGCGAGTGATAGATGCCCATCATCTCATCGCCGCGGTCTTCAAACGCGAACTGGAGCAAGAGGGTTTGGGGGTCCACGTCGTAATGGATGATGCGGTCGGCGGCGATGTTCCGGCCGTGGATGACCTCATAGGCGTCCAGCCCGCGGCCGCGCAGGATGCCGCAAATTTCTTCGGGCTTCCCTGCGCGGGCGTGGGCGATAATGGCCGCATGGGCGGCGGCGGGCAGGCGAACGGCGTCGAGCATGGTCAGTCTCCTCAGCGTGCGTGCGATCGTCAGCGCATTCTAGCAGGCGTGCGGCCAGGCGACGAATCACGCGGGCCGGCCGCGCACGCTCCGCACGTCGAGAGCGTGTACCGCGGTTGACGCCTCTGCGGCACTCGACTACAATCGTGCGAGCGCCTTCCCATGTCCCTAGTTGGTCAGACAACCCTCAATACCCGTGGAGCCTTGAAAGGAGGAACCAAGAGATGGATCGACGTGAGTTTTTGCAGTCGCTGGCGATTCGCACGGCGGCAGCGACGGCGCTAGGTGTCGCCGCAGGGTGCGCTTCGCAGGCGACGGACGTCAACCTGCCCACCCCGGAGGCCATCGCCCAGGATTCGTCCATGCCGGCGCTGGACTGGCAGATGCCGACCAGTTGGCCCGTCGCGCTGGATACGATCTACGGCGGTGTGGAAACGTTTGTGGGCCGGGTGGCGCAGTTGACCGGCGGCAAGTTCAAGATTACCCCGCGCGCGGCCGGCGAGTTGGTCCCCGGCACGCAGGTGCTCGATGCCGTGTCGCAAGGCGCTGCGCCCATCGGTCACACGGCCTCCTACTACTATATCGGGAAGAGCATGGCCACCGGGTTCGGCACGACGGTGCCCTTTGGCCTGACAGCCCAACAGCAAAACGCGTGGTTCTATGACGGCGGGGGGCTGGACCTGCTGCAACAACTCTATGCGGATAAGTTCAACCTGATCCAGTTCCCGGCGGGCAACACGGGCGCGCAGATGGGTGGTTGGTTCCGCAAGGAGATCAACACCGTGGCCGACTTGCAGGGCCTCAAGATGCGCATCCCCGGTTTGGGCGGGCAGGTAATGTCCAAGTTGGGGGTGACGGTACAGGCGCTGCCGGGCAACGAGATCTTCCCCGCGCTGCAAACCGGTACGGTCGACGCGGCGGAGTGGGTCGGTCCCTATGACGACGAGAAGTTGGGGCTGAATACGGTGGCCGATTTCTACTACTATCCGGGCTGGTGGGAGCCGGGTTCCACGCTGGAAGTCGAGATTAACCTGGACGAGTGGAATAAGCTGCCGCAGGAGTACCAGGAAGCCATCAAGGTAGCGTCGTTTGAAGCCGGGGCCATCATGCTGGCGCGCTACGAAGCGCGCAACGGGGCGGCGCTCCAGCGCATGGTAGACGGCGGCACGCAACTGCGCCGCTACAGCGACGAGATCATGCAGGCGGCGTATGAGGCGACGTTGGCCCTGTATGACGAGTTTGCCGCGGCCGATGCGGATTTCAAGGCGATCTACGAGCAGTGGTTAGCTTTCCGCACGTCGGTCATCTCGTGGAACAAGTTCAACGAGGGCGCATTCTCCACCTTCAATTACACCACGGTGGGCTAAGGCACGTTGACATTTTCATTCGCATCAGGAGGTGACTGTCACTTCAGAAAGTGACAGTCA
>CAYJQA010000864.1:0-1810 GCA_964372065.1 uncultured Litorilinea sp. | reverse complement strand
TAGGTTTCCAGGCTCTCACGGCGGGCGCCGGGCCGGGCGCCGCTGATGGCGTCGGCCGCGGCGACGATGACCGCTTCGATGGACTGCGGCTCGACTTCGCCGTGGTGGCTGGCGATGCAGTTGACGACGACTTCGTTGACGCCGTAGCGTTTGGCGATTTCGGCCCCGACGATGGCATGGGGACCGTCGATTTCGTGGCTGACGGCCTTGCCGATGTCATGCAGCAGCCCGCCCAGCCGCGCCACTTTGACGTTGGCGTGCAGCTCGCTGGCGATGATGGCCGCGATGTGCGCGGTTTCGATGGCATGATAGAGCTGGTTTTGGCCGTAGGAGGTGCGGAACTTGAGCCGGCCCAGGAGCTTGAGTATCTCGCGATGAATGCCCTGGGTGTTGGTCTCGATGGTCGCCTGTTCGCCCGCTTCGAGGATCATGCGGTCGATTTCGTGGCGCGCCTGCTCCACTTCCTTCTCGATGCGGGTGGGGTGGATGCGGCCGTCGGCCACCAGTTTGCTGAGCGCCATGCGCGCGACTTCGCGGCGGATGGGGTCAAAGCTGCTGATGATGATCGCTTCGGGCGTGTCGTCCACCACCAGGTCCACGCCCACGGCCTGTTCGATGGCGCGGATGTTGCGGCCCTCGCGGCCGATGATGCGCCCCTTCATCTCGTCTGAGGGCAGGTCGACGCTGCTGACGGCATATTCGGAGACATGCTCGCTGGCGATGCGCTCGATGGCCATGGTGACGATCTCACGGGCGCGGCGGTCGGCGTCTTCGGAGACTTCGGCTTCGACCTCGCGGATAGTGCGCGCCATCTCTTGGCGGGCGCTCTGTTCGACCCGCTGCAAGAGGACCTGTTGCGCCTCGTCCTGGGTCATCTGCGCGACCTTTTGCAGCTCGGCGGTCCATTCCTCCTCCATGGTGGTGAGTTTGGCCGCCCGTTGGTCGCTCTTTGCTTCGCGCTGGGTAAGTTTGCGGTCGCGCGCGTCCAGTTGTTCCAGCTTGCGCTCGGCGTTATCCAAGCGGCTTTGGAGGCGCTCTTCGCTGCGTTCGAGTTCCTTGCGGCGGCGGATCTGTTCGGCTTCCATCTCGTCGCGCAGGCGGACTTGTTCTTCCTTAACGCCCAACTCCTGCTGTTTGATGCGGGTATCGGCTTCGGCCAAAATGCGTTGGGCTTGTTCCTCTGCGGTCTGGAGCAGCGCTTTCTGGCGGGCCTGTTCTGCTTCGATTCCGGCCTTGCGGCCGCGCTGGTGGGCGATGTAACCGGCGATCCCGGCGCCCGCCAGTCCGGTGACCAGCATGAGAACAATGGCGACCACTAGTTCCATATACGGTTCCTCTTGAAGTGAAGGGATGACGTCGAGATCAAACCGGCATCCACTGGGATGGGTGTTGGGTGCAAATTGGGGCCATAGAACATGAAAATGCGCTGTAGCCGAACGCTACAGCGCATCAAACACACCTGGTCTCAACGCCAGGTGCGCTCTTGCTTTATCCTTGGAGTACCCCCGCACGACCGGCCGGTCTATGCGGCGGGCAACGGCATCAACCGGTCGTCACCGCTTCGGCGCCATTTGCAGCGGGAGACCCGGTGGACGCGCCATGCGTGCCCAGCCCGGCCTTTTGGCGGATGAGGCTGTCGATCTCACGCGCCAGTTCCCGGTTGTCGCGAAGATAGTCTTTGCTCGCCTCGCGCCCCTGCCCAATCATGTCGTCTTGATAACGGTAATACGCCCCGCGCTTGGACAAGATATCGTATTCGACGCCCAGGTCCACCAGATCGCCCGCGGTGCTGATGCCCTCGTTGTACATG
>CAYJQA010000863.1:0-1812 GCA_964372065.1 uncultured Litorilinea sp. | reverse complement strand
TCACCAACCACCCGGCCCATTATCTCAAGCAGGACGGGCCGCTCACCGGACGCAGCGGCAAGCTCAACCGCATCACCGAGATGTTGGACGAGGCCATCTCCGTGGGCGACCGCGCGCTCATCTTCACCCAGTTCGTGGAGATGGGCCATCTGCTCCAACGGCATCTGATCGAGACCCTGGGCGTCGAGACGCTTTTCCTCCACGGCAGCACGCCCGCGCCGCAGCGTGACAAGCTGGTCCAGGCCTTCCAAAGCGAAGACGGGCCGCCGGTCTTTGTGTTGAGTCTGCGCGCCGGCGGCTCCGGTCTGAACCTGACGCGCGCCAACCATGTCTTTCACTATGATCGATGGTGGAACCCCGCGGTGGAGAATCAAGCCACCGACCGCGCCTTCCGCATCGGCCAGTTGCGCAACGTCCAGGTGCACAAGTTCGTCGTGGCCGGCACGCTCGAAGACCGCATCAACGACCTCATCGAGAGCAAGCAGGCCCTCGCCCAGTCCATTGTGGGCAGCGGCGAGGAGTGGCTCACCGAGTTGGACACCGATCAGCTGCGCGATCTGCTCATGCTGCGTTACGAAGCGATTGAGGACGACTAGGAGGCCCGGCCATGAGTTCGCGTTCGCCACAGGATGGTCAAGCCTGGAGCCGCCGCTGGCGCAGTTGGCAGCGCAGCCTCGGCCTGGCCGACGACGGGCGCAGTGGGGCCCATGTCAAGCGGCTGGAAGTGCTGCCGGGCCGCGTCATCGCAACGGTACAAGAACGGGGCGCGCCGCCCTGCGAAGTGACCATCAGCTTCCGCACCTGGCGCGACGAAGAGTGGCAGCGCGTCGTGGACGCCCTCAGCAGCCAAGCCCTCTATGCGGCGCAGTTGCTGGCCGGTGACCTGCCGCCCGACATGGACCGCGCCCTCGCCGCCGCCGGCGTTCAGTTGCTCCCGGAGCGGATGGACGAAATCGAGCATACCTGTAGCTGTGGCGCGAGCGGACGCCGCCCGTGCGAACACCTGGCGACCGTCTATCGCAGTCTGGGCGATCTGTTGTCGGAAGACCCGTGGCTCTTGTTTCGTATGCGCGGCCGCGCCCAGCACGGGCTGCGGCGCGGGCTGCGCGCTCCGCGCAGCCGCGATAACGGCGGCACGGCCGCCGGGAACCAGTTGGGCACGGCCCGCCGCGCGGGCAGCGACGCCGGCTTCTATCGCGCCGCCGGCGCGGCCACCGGCGCAGCGGACATCCCCGCGCTGGCCGACCAGGTAGACGGCTTCTGGGGCAGCGCCAAGGCGCAGGCGGACTTCCGCCCGCAGATCGTGCCGCCCACCATCGAGCTCGCGCTGCTGCGACGGCTCGGCCCCCCGCCGGTGGGCAGCGCCGACGGCGACATCTACGACGACCTGGCCGCGCTCTACCGCCGCATCAGTCAGACTGCCTTCACCGTCGCCTACGCCGCCGACCCGGACCCGACTGACGAAGCGGGCAAATAGGCGCGCCGCCCACCACCGGTCCGGTCACAAGACAGTCCCCAAACATAAAACTCGCCCCAGACGCTTTGCGTCTGGGGCGTTAGCACGCCCGGAGGGACTCGAACCCACGGCCTCCAGGTCCGCAACCTGGCGCTCTATCCACTGAGCTACGGGCGCATATTTTTGTTGTTGTCCCACCAAACTGCCGGGACACGTACGCAATTCACTATACCATACTCCGCCGAGGCGGGTAAAGTATCAGGCGGGGAGGGAGGGATTTGAACCCTCGAGGGATGAAGACCACCCCTACCCACTTAGCAGGCGGGCGCACTCGACCGGGCTATGCGACCTCCCCA
>CAYJQA010000862.1:0-1813 GCA_964372065.1 uncultured Litorilinea sp. | reverse complement strand
TTGCCCACCTGGATGCGGATGGGGCGAATGGTGGTCGTGTCGCGACCGTCCGGGCGCAGCCCTTGCTCCAAGATGCGGCGGCGGGTGGCTTCCTTGATCACCACGTCCATGGCGTCGGAGATGTCCAGCCCGGCGGCCTCGTCCAGTCCCATAAAGTCGAAGATGGATTCCTCGACCGCCTCGCGTACCTCAGTCAAACTGTCCTTGAGCGCGTGCTTGTCCAGCCCGGCGGCCAGCAGTTCAGTGACTTTGGCGTGCGCCTCCTCCGTGACCTTCGCCTGCACTTCTTTGGCGGGCAGGTAAGAGGCCACTTCGTTTTTGGGCTTGCCCACCGCGGCGCGCATCTCCTCGATCAGCTTGATCACCGGCTGCATGGACTCGTGCGCCAACTTGAGCGCATCCAGCATCATGTCTTCGGGGAACTCGTTGGCCCCCGCTTCCACCATGAGGATGTTGTCACTGGTGCCCGCGGCCACCAGCTCCAGGCTGCTGTTGAGCATCTGGGCGTTGGTGGGGTTGACCACAAACTCGCCGTCCACAAAGCCGATCATACTGCCGGCAATCGGCCCGCCCCACGGCACGTCGCTGATGTGCAGCGCGGCCGACGCGGCGATGATCGCCAGCGGGTCGAGCAGGTTTTCGCCGTCAATGCTCAGCGCGGTCACGATGACCTGCACTTCGTTGCGCATCCCCTTGGGGAAGAGCGGGCGCAGCGGCCGGTCGACCAAGCGCGACAAGAGGATCGCCTGTTCGCTGGGGCGACCTTCGCGGCGGAAGAAACTACCGGGAATGCGCCCGGCCGCGTACAACTTCTCCTCGAAATCCACCGTCAGGGGGAAGAAGTTGATGCCGGCGCGAACGTCCTTACTCATGGTCGCGGTCGCCAACACCACTGTGTCGCCATAACGCACGGTGACCGCGCCGCCCGCCTGCGCCGCCAGGATACCGGTCTCGATACTTAACTCACGCCCACCGACCTCGGTGACAAATGTGCGTGCGCCGTCAAACATTTGCATGTCTGCATTTCTCCTTTACGTCGTCAAACGCATAGCACAGTGGCGTCGCTGCCCCAGGGCACTTGCGCCCCGGGCAGGCCGTGGACCCACCACCATGCACCCAATACGGACGCAGACGGGTATTCTCAAGTTGAGGGGATGTGGAGAGGAAACGCAAATCAAGGTGCGGAACTGGAGACCGAGGCGAATTTCTCCTGCGCCGATCGCCGCATCCGTGCTGCCCCAGGCAGGCTGATAGGATCGAACGGGACGACCTTCGCCGCGCTCTCCAATACCGGACCTCGATTTGGGGCGTATATCCCCGCACTCCCAACAACCTGTAAATATCGCCTGCGAAAACTCACTTTAGCTTACGGCATCTTGGCCGTAAGCGCAAAAAGAGGGGCGGAATCTCACCTGCCGATTCTGCGCCCCTCCCGTACGCCTGGTTTATTTGCGGAGACCCAACCGCTGAATCAACTGCTGATAGCGCCTGGTGTCCGATTTCTTGAGATAAGCCAGATGCCGGCGGCGCTGGCCTACCAGCTTTAACAGCCCCCGCCGCGAGCTTTCGTCGTGCTTATGCGCCGACAAATGCTCAATCAGCGCCTCGATCCGCGTGGTCAACAGCGCCACCTGAACTTCCGGTGACCCCGTATCGTTGTCCGCAATACGATAGTCGGTGATTAGCTGAGACTTGCGCGACTTGGTGATGCTCATATGTTTCTCCTAATCGTGCAGCACTTCAGGGCGTTCCCCCTGACAAGCCACAGTGCAACCCACTGTGAGGCCCGTGACCAGACCACCGCTGTGCCCGG
>CAYJQA010000861.1:0-1813 GCA_964372065.1 uncultured Litorilinea sp. | reverse complement strand
CTGTTCATTCGCTGAAAATGTTTTGACTATTCTCAATTATCCGCCAGCCGAGTGTAGACAGCCGCAGACAAGCCGAGCAACTCCAGGATGCGAGTTTGCACCGTCGTCAAAGCGGGAAGGTGGCGAATGGTTTGGCCGGGTAGTTGGATGATGGTCAGGGTCATGTTGTCAAACATTTTCAGTAATCTTTCGGTGGTCGGGTTATCGATCCCCTTTTTGGGATTATTTTCAATCAAGCCGACCAGTTTCTCCTGGTTTTGTTTGAGCTGACGCCGGACAACAAACTCGATCAGGGTCAAAAATCGCACGGCCAGGCTCAGCAAGTTTGTCAGCCCGACGACTTGATCGTCACGTTTGACGAAGAGCGGACTGAGCGAAAGCGGAACACCTTTCAAACGATGGAAGCCACGTTCGATCCGCCATTCTGCTCGATAGGTCAGGACTGCCTGTTCCAAGGTCAATTGTTCCGCCGGGGCATCGGTCACATAGGCTCGCCAACCGAACGTTTTTTGGCGTGCTGTGATGGCTTCTTCCTGGCGAGCAATGGCCGTTATCTGGTAACGAACCGTCACGATCTCTTGCTTGGGTCGGTTCGGGCTACCTCGGCCGCGTCCCAGATACTTGGTTTGGCGGGTTTCCTGGCGCTCGAAGGTGTAGCTCACCAACCCTGCCACATCATGCGCTTTCAGGATCGCTTCGACCGCAGCCACCAACTCGGTTTCATCCTGGATCTGACGTTTGCCTCGTCCCGGCGCTGGAGTCAGCGCGCACAGCGCTTCCGTCGCTCGTTGCAGGCGGGTTTGCAACCCTTCCCGCGGCACTCGCCGGTAGCTTTCCGACCTCACCACCAAAACCCGCTCCGTCCACGTTTGGATTTCACCGTCGATCTCGGCGTTGACGAGGCGTTCAAAGGCATACCCTTCCGCCAGCAGTTTGCGTTCGCCCGAATCGTTGACGACATCGATGGTTTGCAGATCATGCTGACCATCATAGGCCGCCTGGATCCACTCGCACATCGCTTCACCTGTTTTGCCGGTTTGAGCCAGCGGACACAGGTAGTGATGCCCGAGCCGATGGATGTGCGCTCGAATGGACAAGGCACTCATCTTACAATCGCCGACGAACAACAACCCAACTCCCTCAATGATCTGGAGCACGCGGTCAACCGCAGGGACGTACAGCGGATCGTCCGCCTGATTGCCTGCGACGACTTGCGTCACCAACGGCAGCCCCAGCGGGTCCAGCGCCGCCACCATGACTTTCACCTGGGCCAGGCTAGGGTCATCCTTGCTCTGCCCGTACTGAAACAGGGTCTCTTCGCCAATGGCGTGATAGCCAGAAACCGTGGTCGCATCCAGGCGCACCCGTTCAGGCTTCAGTTCGTATACCCGCAGAATGCTGCGCCCCAGCTCGGTTTCAATCGCCTGCCAGGTCTCCAGGTTGCTCAACCGCCTGAGCAAGAGTGTCAATCGGTCATCGGTGAAGTCCAACTCATTCACCTGCATTCCCGTGATCCGCTCAATCGTTTCACGCGCTTGGCGCACCCAGGATTGCACAGGCAGTTTGCGAGGGTTGCTCTGGCAAAGAATATGCGCCAGCCAGATGGTGGCGATCCAGCCCCAACTCAGACCTTGATGCAATCCGTGACGACGTAAGTGGTTGTCAATGATGCCAGGCAGGCCCAGTTGCTGCATCACTTCCAGCAAAAGCGCGAAATCGTCTATTCGTTCGGTGGTAATGTTCATCTCAGGGATCATCCCCTGAGCTTATCAGTAATTTCGCGATTTAGCTAGATTTTTCAGCGGATGGACAG
>CAYJQA010000860.1:0-1826 GCA_964372065.1 uncultured Litorilinea sp. | reverse complement strand
TGTGGGAGCCGCGCGACATAGGTGAATGGGGCCTATTTGCGACACGCGACATCCCCAGCGGCGGGTCCATCGCGTCGCCGCTGGTGGGCGGGACCGGTCTGGAGATCAACCCGAGCACAGGCAATCTGTTCATCACCAACACCGGGGCGGACTCGCTGACGGTGATGGACGCCACGTCCCTGGGCGTGCTGGTAACGATCGGGCTGGGCGATGATCCCTTTGCCGTGGCGATCAACAAGCTGATCAACGAGGTGTATGTGGGGCTGCGCGGGCCGGGCCGGCTGATTAAGCTGACCGACGCCTACTAGGCGCGCGGCCCGCAGCCTTGCCGACGGCGTGCGGATGCGTTGTATCCGGTAAAAAGAACAGGCCGCCCGGAACTCCGGGCGGCCTGACTATTTCTGCTTGTAGGGGTTAGCGGTCGTTGCGGACCGGGCTGGGCGTCAACCCGCCGTTGACGACCGGGCGGCGGCTGCGCAGGTCGGCGGCGACGGCGAAGACCAGAGCGACCGCGGCCAGACCGGCGATGGCCCAGGCCAGCACGGCGGTCAGACCGATACCCGGCGCAGCGGCGACGGCCGGCGCTTCAGCCGCGGTGGCGACCAGGATGGGCGCATTGCCCAGGGCCAACGGCGTGCGGCTGGTGTTCGAGAGGGCGAAGACCGCACCGGTTGCGCCGCTGACAGGCAGCAACTCGGCGACCGCCAACTGCTCGGAACCGGCGACCGGCGTCCAGGCCTGGGCGGCGTCACTGCTCACGCTCACGCCGACCGGTGCGGCGACCGTGGTGGTCGTGCCGTTCAGGTAGCTGGTGGCGACATAGACGACCGCGGGTTGCGCCGGGTCCACGGCCACGGCGTTGACCGTCAGCCGCGTGCCGGGATTCAGACCCAAACCGGCGTTGGCGAGCGTCCACTCACGGCCATCCTCGCTGACCAGCAGGCCCCGGTCCAACGTACCGACGTAGACCTTCGCCGGGTCGGTGTTGGCGATGGCGACCGCGGTCGGCGCACTCTTGAGATTCTCGACCTTCACCCAAGCCAGGCCGAAGTCCTCGGCGCGGTACAGGTTCCATGCGGTGCGGACGAAGGCGAGGCCCTTGCCCGTGCTGTCGGCGACGACCTGCAAGACCGGCTCGTCCAGGAGCAACTGGCCGCCCAGGACCATGCTGGATCCCACGTCGCGCAGGCGGAAGACGCCGGCGGTGTCCGTGCCGACATAGACCAGATGTTGCGCGCCGTCCACGGCGATGTCACTCACCGCGCCGATATACGCATCGGTCAAGGGAATCCGCAGCCAGTGGGTCCCGGCGTCCTGGGAGCGGTAGATAGCAAGTTCGTTGGCCGCGCCGATGTAGACAAGCTGGTCGTCGGCAGGACTCACGGCGACGGCGCTTACGATGACGTTAGCCGGGGTCGCGACCTGCGTCCACGCCCCTGCGTTGCCGGCAAACAGCGCGCCGCCGTCCACAGCATAGTTGGACCCGGTTGCGGCCGCCTGATAGTCACGCACGTTCGCAAGCTCGGCACGGACCACAGCCTTGGGCGCGCTGCCGAAGGCATTGACAACGCCGGTGAAGACCGCGGTAATCAGGACGATGGTCAGTGCGACAATGGCAATTCTGCGAGCGTTCATTGTGTGTGTGCCTCTCTTCCGGTACAGCGGGCGGAAGCGCCCGTGGTGCATATAGTCTAGCAATCCCGGCTGCGGGATGTTTGACGCAATTGACAATGAAGTCGGACCGTCTGCCTACGCTTGCGAACCTATTAGCCTCATTGTTGCGCGTCGCCGGCGGCCGGTCTGTGACGCATGTCGCAGGCGAGCTG
>CAYJQA010000859.1:0-1842 GCA_964372065.1 uncultured Litorilinea sp. | reverse complement strand
ACCGCGCCGAGTTTGGCGTGTTGCCTGTGGAGAATTCGACCGCCGGGAGCATCAACAAGTCGTATGACCTGCTGCTGGAACACGACCTGAAGGTGCAGGGCGAAATCCAAGTGCGCGTGCGCCATTGTCTGATGACCACACCGGGCCAGGCGGCCGCCATCACGGAAGTGCGCAGCCACCCCCAGGCGTTGGCGCAATGTGAAGGCTATCTCAACCGCAACGGCTATCGGGCCACCCCCTGGTATGACACGGCGGGCAGCGCCAAAGACCTGGCGGCTGTGCCGGCGCCGGGCGTCGCCGCCATCGCGTCCAAGCTGGCGGCTAAGGTCTATGGCCTGGAGATCATCCAGGAAGGGATCGAAGACCTGCGCTACAACTACACCCGGTTTTTTGTGCTGGGCAAGGGCGATGTCCAGGTGGAGGGTCCGGCCAAGACGTCGCTGGTGCTGGCCGTGCCCAATACCCCCGGCTCGCTCTACGACACGCTGGGCGAGTTTGCCCGCCGTCAGATCAACCTGGTCAAGCTGGAGAGCCGGCCGCGGCGCAACCGGCCCTGGCAATATGTCTTCTATTTGGATTTTGAGGCGCATTGGCAAGACCCCGGCGCGAGCGCGGCGTTGGTGCGGGTACTCAGTCGCGCCGTCTTTGTGAAATTGCTCGGCAGCTATCCGCCCGCGCCGCCCATCAACGGCGAAGCGGCCAACGCCCAGTCGGAGTCGCTGCAAATCTAGTCCGGTAGCGCCGATCAGGGACGCGGCGCGCACTATCCGCAACTTAAGCAGGCATCAAGCAAGAGAGGAACCAACCATGATCGTCGTGATGAAACCGGGCGCCAGCCGCGCCGAAGTGCAAGCCGTGATCGAGAAGGCCGAGTCACTGGGCGTCCAGACCCACCCCATCTTCGGGGCGCAGCGGACGGTCGTCGCGTTCGTCGGGGACCTGACGCAGATTAGCCGAGAGGCATTCAACGCCATGGACGGTGTAAAAGAAACCCTACGCATTCAGGAACCGTACAAACTCAGCAGCCGCACGACCCGCCCGGACAACTCGGTGGTCGAGATCGGTGCGAGCAAGGTGCGCGTCGGCGGCAATGCCATCGTGATCATGGCCGGGCCGTGCAGCGTGGAAAGCCGTGAGCAGGTCATCGAGTGCGCCATCGGCGTTAAGGAGGCGGGGGCGACCGTGCTGCGCGGCGGCGCATTCAAACCACGCACCAGCCCGTACAGCTTCCAGGGGCTGGGGGTCAAGGGGCTGGAATACTTGGCCGAAGCGCGCGAGGTCACCGGCCTGCCCGTGATCACCGAAGTGATGACCGTGGAGATGCTGCCGGTGATTGCCGAGTACGCCGACGTTTTGCAGATTGGCGCACGCAACATGCAGAATTACGGCTTGCTGCAGGCCGTCGGCAAGGTGGACTTGCCGGTGATGCTCAAGCGCGGCATGAGCGGCACGGTGGAGGAATTGCTGATGTGCGCCGAGTACATCATTTCCAACGGCAACGACAAGGTCATGGTCTGCGAGCGTGGGATTCGCACCTATGAGACGGCCACGCGCAACACCTTTGACCTGAACGCGGTGCCGGTCCTGAAGCAAGCGTCGCACCTCCCGGTGGTGGCGGACCCATCGCATGGGACCGGCTACCGCGAGTACGTGTCGCCTATGAGCCGCGCCGCGGTGGCGGCGGGCGCGGATGCGCTGATTCTGGAAGTTCACCAGGACCCGGATCGGGCAGTCAGCGACGGCCGCCAGAGTATTGACCTGAAGGAATTTGGCGAGTTGATGCAAAGTCTGCGCCGCGTGGCCGAGGCCTTCCCCATCCAGGGCGACCTGATCCACTGGCAG
>CAYJQA010000858.1:324-1853 GCA_964372065.1 uncultured Litorilinea sp. | reverse complement strand
GAACTGCGCCGCGAGGTGTGGCCCGCCTACCGGACCGAAGTGCCCGCGGCCCGCCGCCGCATCGAGGAAGCCGGGCTGCTGGTCACCTTCGGGACGTTCAGCACCCTGTTCAACACCGACGCGGCCGCGCATGAACTGCTCTTGGCAGACATCGCGACCGCGCACGCGCTGGGCGCGCCGCTGGTGCGCGTCTTTCCCGGCGCGACGCCCCCGGCGGACGACGCCGCGGGGTGGGGCCGCGGCCGCGCCGCCCGCGCCCGCGCCGCCGAGCTAGGCGTCCAGATCGCGCTGGAAAACTACGCCCGCACGCCGGGCGGCACGCTGGCCGAGGTCGCGCACATCCTGACGACCATCGACTCGCCCGCGCTCAAGACCAACATCGACATCGGCAACTATCCCCAGCACGGCCAAGACGTGGTCGCGGCCATTGCGGCCATCGGCGACCGCGCGATCTATGCCCACATCAAGGACTTTGCGGGCGCGGTCGGCGGCCCGGCGACCGGCCTGGGCGAAGGCGTGCTGGCGCTGGCCCCCATCTTCGCCGCGCTCAACCGGCTCCCGCAGCGGGTGATCCTCTGCTTCGAGTTCCCCGGCGGCGACGACCCGGACGCGCGCATCGACGCGTCGCTGGCGGTCTTGCGGGCGCAGGGGGGCCAGGGATGACGCCCCGCGTCGTGGACCTCACGCTGACCCACTATCACGGCATGCGCGGGGTCCAGATTCAGCCCCATACCACCATCGGCCAAGAGGGCTACAACACTACCACCTTAACGCTCTATAGCCACGCCGGGACCCACATGGACGCGCCCCGCCACTTTCTGGACGGCGGGCGCACCATCGACCACCTGGAGCTAGCCAAGTGCGTGGGTCCCGCTCTGGTGATCGACCTGTCGCACAAAGCGCCCAACAGCCTGATCACCGTGGCCGACCTGGCCGCCCAGGCCGGCCACATCGAGCCAGGGAGCCGGCTGCTCTTGCGGACCGACTGGGACCGGCACGCCGAGCAGCCCGACTATCGCACCCACTTCCCGCGCATATCGCCGGAGCTGGCAACCTGGCTGGTGGACCGCGGCGTCTGGCTGATCGGGCTGGAGACGCCCTCGGTCGCTTCGCTGCAAGACAAGGTCGAGTTGACTACGGTCCATCAAACCCTGCTCCGCGGTGAGGTGGTGATCGTGGAGTGTTTGGCGAATCTACGCGACCTGCCGCCTGCCGTCACCTTCATCGCGCTGCCGCTGAAGATCGACCAGGGCGACGGCTCGCCCATCCGCGCCGTGGCGCTGATCGAGTAAGCAGGAGCAACGAAAACATGGCGAAGTTCAACTTCCAACCCCACATCATTGACCAGGACTTGCCCCTCAAACTGTTCGCCCAGACCGCCTTAGCCGACCTGGACAACGACGGGCAGCTCGAATACATCATGGGCGAACAGTATGGCACGCTCTACTGGTACAAGCGCCACACCGCCGCCCACTGGACCCGCCACATTTTGGGCACGGACTCGCCTTCCGACGTGGGCGGCTGCGTGC
>CAYJQA010000858.1:0-309 GCA_964372065.1 uncultured Litorilinea sp. | reverse complement strand
TCCGCCACGTCTTTGACCCGGCGCTGCGCGGCGTCCACGACGTGCAGGCCGCGGACCTTGACGGCGACGGCCGCGCCGAGATCATCACCATGTCGGACCAAAACGATCTGCGCTGGTACAAGCTTCCCGCGGACCCCACCCAGCCCTGGCCCTATACGGTCATCGGCCCCGCGGTCCATGCCGGCGTCGCCATCGGCGACCTGGACGGCGACGGCGACCTGGACATCGTGCGCACCAACGTGTGGTTTGAGAACGTCAAGGGCGACGGGACCAAGTGGCAGGTGCGCCCCATCGGCCCCAACACCTACC
>CAYJQA010000857.1:0-1860 GCA_964372065.1 uncultured Litorilinea sp. | reverse complement strand
GGCACACGTCGACGCAGTCGGTGTGCTTGCACTTGATGCAGGCTTCGGTGACGACGTAGGTCATGATGGGTCCAGGTCTTTAAGATGCATCTATAATACCGCTTAAGATTATCACCCCATTTGACGGGCCGCAAGCCGGCCGGCGGAGGGCAGGGCGATGGCGGAAGCGTTCCAGGCGTGGCAGTGCATCGGGTGCGGCAAGATCGACGGGCCGGCGCAGTGCATCGGGGTGTGCCAGGACCGGCCGGTGGAGCTGGTGAATGCGGTGGACTACCGGGCGGTGGAGGCGAGGGTGGCGGCGCTGGAAGAGGTTGTGAGGCGCATCGCGCTCACCCATCCGCGCAGCGGCGAGTGGGAAAGGACTTGGGTCGCGCTCCAGCAGCAGGCCAAGCGCGTGCTCGAGGGCGACGCAAGCAAGACGGGAAGCTGAGCAAAGGTCCTCATGAGCGCGCTGCTGGTCGCGACCATGTCGGCGATGTCTCGTCCTTGAAGCGGCCCGCTTTCTCCAGCCATGAAAAAGGCCAGCCCGAAGGCTGGCCTTTTCTTTCGAGCGGCAGGGTTCGCCGCCCGCCGCAGCGATCAACCAGCCATCAGAAACCGCTCACGTTGAGACGCCCGCCGGTGACCGTCCTGCCCGCCAGGGATGCCGTGGGCACGGTGCTGCCCAGGATCGCGCCCTTGATCTGCGCTGCCGAGGAGCCCGGATGGCGCGCGGCGTACAGGGCCGCGGCGCCCGTCACGTGCGGGGTGGCCATCGAGGTGCCGCTGTAGGCGCCGTAGCCGGAGATGACCTTGCCCTTGGAGCTCTTCGGCAGCGTGGAGTAGATGCTCGAGCCGGGCGCGCCCAGGTCGACGGAGGTGGCCCCGTAGTTGGAGAAGCTCGACATCGCGCCGGTGGAGGTGATGGAGGCCACGGAGATGATATTCGCGCTGGCGTAGCTGGCGGGGTAGCTGGGCGTGACGTCGTTGTTGTCGCCGACGCCATCGGTTCCGCCGTTGCCGGCCGCGGCCACGAAGAGGATGTTGGCCGCGTTGGCGCGCTGGATCGCATCGAAGAGCGCCTGGGAGTAGCCGCCCCCGCCCCAGGAGTTGTTGGTGGCCACGAAGTTGAGCCCGTGGCGCGACTTGAGGTCGGTGAAGTAATCCACCGCCTTGACCGCGTTGGCCGTGGTGCCGCCGCGCGTGCCCAGGAACTTGGCGCTCATCAGCCGGACGTTCCAGCAGACACCGGCCACGCCCGCGCCGTTGCCGCCGACCGCGCCGATGGTGCCGGCCACGTGCGTGCCGTGGTCGTCGCCCGTGCCGTCGAAGACGGAGCTGTTGTTGCCGTCGAAGTCCCAACCGTACACGTCGTCGACGAGGCCGTTGCCGTCGTCATCGCGGCCGTTGCCGGGGACCTCGCCCGGGTTGGTGCCGGCGTTGGGGGCGAGGTCCTCGTGGGTGTACATGTAGCCTTCGTCGATGATGCCGACCCAGGACGTCGAGCAGTTCTGGCCATTGACGGCCCACAATTCCGCCGCCTGGCTGCCGAACGCATTGGCAGGGGTGGACGCGTCGCCGTACATGCCCCAGAGCGAGCCGTTGGTGTAGTACGGGTCGTTGGAGGTGGCGGTGTGCTGGTAGACCCAGTTGGGTTCGGCGAACTCCACCGCGAGGTCGGCTTCCAGGTCGCGCACGGCGCTGGCGATCAGGAGGCCGCGGGGCAGCGTCACGAGTTCCAGGTCGCCCTTGGCATCGGCGCGGCGCATGGCGGCCATGATGACCCGGTCGCGGCTGGCGCCGAGGCGGGCCAGCGCCCGTTCCTTGTCGTCGTCCGTGACACCGGTGCGGAACTGGACCAGCATTTCGCTCGGCACGTAC
>CAYJQA010000856.1:0-1863 GCA_964372065.1 uncultured Litorilinea sp. | reverse complement strand
CCGAGAAGGTCTGCTGGAGCGGCGTCTGCTTGAACAGCTCCGCCAGCACGTCCTTCGGCTCCACATTGCGCGTCAGTTCGATTACCACCCGCATCCCCGTGCGGTCGCTCTCGTCGCGCAGGTCGGTGATACCCTCCAGCTTGCCGTCGCGCACCAGCGACGCGATGCGCTCGATCAGCGAGGCCTTGTTGGTCTGATAGGGCAGTTCGGTGACGACAATCCGGCTGCGCCCGCGGCTCATCTCCTCAAAATGCGCCTTGGCCTGGATCACCAGCCGCGAGCGCCCCACCGAATAGCTCTGGGCGATCACGTCCACGTTCTCGTCGCCCTTTTCGTCGCGAAAGCGATAGATGATGCCGCCCGTGGGAAAGTCCGGCCCCTGGACAAAGCGCATCAAGTCCTCGGCGGTGACGTGGTCCAGCCGGTCATAGTGGTCGATCATGTAGGCCAGCGCGTCCACGACCTCGCCCAAGTTGTGGGGCGGGACGCTGGTCGCCATGCCCACGGCGATGCCGCTGGCCCCGTTGATCAGCAAATTGGGCAGCGCCGCGGGCAGGATGTCCGGCTCAAGCAGCGAATTATCGAAGTTGTCGTGCCACTCGACGGTGTCTTTTTCCAGATCCGCCAGCATCAGCTGGCTGATCTCGGCCAAGCGCGCCTCGGTATAGCGCATGGCCGCGGCATTATCGCCGTCCACGCTGCCGAAGTTGCCCTGCCCATCGACCAACGGATAACGCAGGCTGAACGGTTGGGCCATGCGCACCATCGCGTCATAGACTGCGGTGTCGCCGTGGGGGTGATACTTGCCCAAGACCTCGCCCACGATACGCGCGCTCTTCTTGTGGGGCTTGGTGTGGTCCAGCCCCAGATCGTGGTGCATGGCATAGAGAATGCGGCGGTGGACCGGCTTCAGCCCGTCGCGCACATCCGGCAGCGCGCGGGCCACGATCACGCTCATGGCGTAATCGAGATAGGCCCCTTGCATCTCGTGGACAATGTCCGTGGGCCGGACCAGACCCACGGCGTTGTTTAGTTCAATCATGGTCACATCCTGACACAGTGTATTTGCACGCGAATCCCGGCTTGGGCACAGCCAGGTTCGGCATTATCTCTTTGGAGCGACAGCGCCATCCGCCGCACAGATCTGCCACCTGCCCGTCATGCCGGCGGCTGATTCTCCGCGATTGGCCGGCATTGTCAATAGGCATAATTGCCTATGGGCAGAACGCACGATCGCGCTCCACAAACACCGGTCGCCTGTTATACTGGTGACGATTTGGCTACTTTGCCGGGTAGTCACCCCCGACCACCCACTCACACGGAAAAGGAAATGGATATGGCTACTCCCACTCAAAAGACAAGTCCCACCACAGGCAGCGCGGGCGGCTTGAAGCAATACGTCACCCGCCTGGACGATCCCCCGATCGCCAAGTCCTTGTTTGGCGATGTCCGGTGGGCATGGATCTGGTTGCTGCTCCGCGTATACATCGGCTGGCAATGGTTGGAAGCCGGCTGGGGCAAATGGAACAACCCTGCGTGGACCGGCGACAAAGCGGGCGCCGCCATTACCGGCTTTGTCAGCGGCGCGCTCCAGAAGACCACGGGCGACCACCCCGACGTCTCGGGCTGGTATGCTTGGTTCTTGAACACCTTTGTGCTGCCCTATCCTGTCCTCTGGAGCTACTTGGTCGCCGCCGGCGAAGTCCTGGTCGGGATCGCCCTCATCCTCGGGCTGCTCACCGGCATCGCCGCTTTCTTCGGCAGCTTCATGAATGCCAGCTATCTGTTGGCCGGCACGGTCAGCATCAACCCGGCCCTGTTCATCATCGCTACCTGGCTGGTCTTGGCGTGGAAGACCGCCGG
>CAYJQA010000855.1:0-1865 GCA_964372065.1 uncultured Litorilinea sp. | reverse complement strand
TGGTCTTCGGTGCGCCGGGCATTGAGCGCGCGGCGGTAGAGTTCGATGCTGCTGACCCAGTTGCCCTGGGCGTCGAACTGCTGGCCTTGCTTATAGATGATGTCGGCGCGCACTAGGGCGATGTTGACCGTGCTGATGATGACAAAGATCCCCACGGCCAAGAGCGCACCGACGCCCAGGCTGAGCGCGGCGTTGCCAAAGACGGGTTGGCGGCGCGCCTGCTGGAGCTCCTGCCAGGCAAAGACGGCCCCGGCCCCCAACATCCACAGCACGACGAGCCACGTGAAGAAGGCGAAGTGTCCGCCGACGACGCCCAACTGCTCGTCCAGCGTGTTGCCCGCAATGCCGGGGATCAGGCGGGTGGCTTGGATCAGCCCGTAGACAAACCAGCCGCCCCACACGACGGCGAAGTGGAGTAGATAGCCGCGCAGCCACCAACCGGCGTCCGGCGCGCGGCGTTGCTGCAGCGCCGCGGTCACCAGGCCGACGGTCGCGGCGATGAGCCAGGTAAAGAACAACAGGAAAAAGAGGGCGGGGCTAAAGACGGTGGCGCTGCCCGACGTGCGTTGGAAGATGCTGCCGAAGAGGATGCTGAAGGAGTTGGTCAGCCCCCGACCGTTGGTGGTGTAGAGAAAGACCGCGGTGAGGAAGATCAACAGGTCAAGCATAATGGACGCCGGTAGGACCGGCAGCGCATTCGCGCTGCGGCGCGGCGTAACGGGACGCACGCTGCGGGCGCGTTTCTTGCCGCGGCCCGTCTCGGCGGCCTGCGTGTCTTCGTCCGGCGTAGCTTCGGTCTCTTCCTGGACGACGGTATAGGCCGAAGGCAGCGCCCAGCGCATCCCCACGACCACCAGCAAGGCGGTCAGCACCCAGAAGTAGGTGCGTGTGGCGGCGATGGCGATCCCGAAGTGGATTTCCACAAAGTGCGCGGTGATGGTCGCCAAGATGGCGATGATCAGCAGTTGGCGCGGGAGGTCGCTGCGCTGCCAGCCCAGGTTTGGGTGAATAAAAGCCGATAGGGTGACATACGCGCCGAGGCCGAGCATGAGACCGGCGGGCAGCGCCACGCCAAAGAAGCGCCACGAGCCGTCATAGAAGTAAAAGAAGATGACGGACGCCACCGACATGACGGTGAGCAGCGCAGCATAGAGGAGCGTGTCGCGGCGGTTGATCAGGAGGCCGAGCCAGCGCAGCGCCCAGTAAAAGACCATGACAAACAGCGTCAGATAGGCGAGAAAGCCAAAGATGCCGGTGATGACCAGCGAATCCCACGCTTCGTTGTGCGAACGGTCCGGGCTGGCGTTGCGCGCCTCGACCTGGGCCAGTTGCGGCGGATAGAAGGGATTGTACGCGACCCACATGGTTTCGGGGCCGTAGCCGACCAAGGGGCGGATCGGGTTGACGGCGTCCTCGCTGCCGTCGGGAAAGATCAGCGGCGTATGGGGCTGCGTCATCTTGGCCGCGCCTTCCCAGATCAACACGCGGACCAAGCCGGTGCCGCCCTCGGATTCGAGCAGCGAGGTCAGCCGTCCCACATAGGGGACATCGCGCAGCCCGCTAAAGAGCGGCGTGACGTTCATCAGCACCAGCAAGACGGCTCCGGCGGCGCCGAGACCGATCCAGGCGGAGGTCCATAGCCGATAGTTTTTGGGACGCAGCGCGGTGAACAAGAGCAAGACAAAGAGGTAGAGGCCGAAGAACAGCCCTAACCAGGGACCGCGACTTTGGGTCCAGAAGATGGTGAGTATCTGCACCATCAGGATAAACAGATACGCGCCCCCGGCAAAGGCGGTCGGGAGTTCCTGGCTTTCGCTGTGTTCTGGCGGTTTATAGCCCAGGAGATAGGCAAAGGAGGTGTAGAC
>CAYJQA010000854.1:0-1866 GCA_964372065.1 uncultured Litorilinea sp. | reverse complement strand
AACAATGTTAGCGATCACTATCGTAATAACGCCAGCAAATCTGGTAGGCCGTGTTTCTACCGAACCCCCTGGGATGAGTGGCCGAAACGTCGAAAGTTACCCGGAAAGTTACCCGGTCGAGTGCGTCGCTACACGGTCACTCAATCAGCGTTGCCACGCGCGCCAGCACGTCGGCCACCAGGTCAACAGGCGCGGCCTCGACGAACTGCGCGCGACGGGCCTTCAGGTCCACCGTGCGAGCTTGGTTGCAGAGCACCACGCCGTCAGTCACCAGTCCGGCGCCAGTCAGGGCCACCGTCCAGGCGTGCCCTCGGGCGAAGGCGCCGCCGCGCGTCACGGGGCAGGCCAGCGCCAGGCCGAAGCGGTTGAAGGCTTCCGGCGACAGCACCAGCGCCGGCCGCGTGCCTTGCTGCTCATGCCCGGCGCTCGGGTCGAAGTCCAGGCGGATGATGTCGCCGCGCCTGGGCACCCACGCCGCCCGCTTGGTCACCACGCCTCACGCCCCACGGGGCGGGCGTCGCCCCAGCCGGGCGCCGTGGGCATGTCGCCCGGCTTCATGCCGGCCAGCAATTCGTCAAGGGTGTAGCGCGGCCGGGCGGGCGACAGCACCAGGCGCCCGCCCTCCACGGTCACGGCCACCGAAGCGCCGGCCACCAAGCCCAGCGTGCGCAGCATCTGGCGCGGCAGCGTGACGGAGACTGACCCGCCTACGGCGCGAAGGGTTGCGGTATGCATAGAGAGGGCTCCAGGGTGTTGCACCCAAGGCGGCGATTGTCACACAAAAGTGTGATTCTTGGCTGTGCATGGGGCTACATGTGCCCGCGTGCCGCCGCGCCTTGAGTACCCCGACCCCACAAAGCACAACCCCCGCGCAGGGCGGCGGCTGGCTTCCTCTCGGCGCGAGGACGGACACCGCCGAGACTTGCGCAGGTGGGTGACACAGCTCGCCACCTGGGCGGGTCGTCGGGAGCGTGGGCGGTCTATAGACGTGCCCCCGCTTGACGCGCCAGCGTATCCCCGGCGCAACCGACTATCCCCGCGCCGGCCATCCACGCGCGGCTGCTCGCTGGCGAGAAAGCCGCCGCACTGGCACGTGAGTTCGGCGTCTCCAAGACGGCCATCAGCAGCCGCTTTTCGGGACGTTCAGAAACGGTAAAAGCTGTTGCAAATCAACTGGTTGAAGCAGAAACGGCGCTGAGAAAGTTGCCGGTTACTGAAACTGAACAAGTCGCCGCGCGAGGCGAAGTGCGGGTCACGCTCAAGGACACCGCAGCGTCCGACCGTCGACCCTGCAGCTGTTGCCGCTTGGCCCCCAAACTCGATCTGTTCCGTTGATTCGTTGAAAGCGCTGGCCAGATGTGTTCCAGCATCCTGAGTTGTCACAGCTCGAGATCGTGTTATTCGCTAGGGCCCCCGCCCGGGAGGCCCTTCGCTGTTGCTCAGCGAGACGTTCTAGCTGGATGCGATCCCCCTCGATGGGGTCAGCGGCACTGTGCATTCCCTCTGCGCGCGCTCGTCCACGCTTCTGGTCCTTGATGCTGTTCTGATCGCCCTGAGCCTCCCGGCTGATCTTCCAATCCTCGGCCGAGTAGTTTCCTTGCCCCTTTTGGCACTGCCTGGCCCGACGGATTTCGGCCTCCAGGAATGTCTTCTCCTTCTCGCCCCGCGTGATCGATGAAGCGCTCACCTGCATGTTGCGGATCTCGTTGTCCGAGGGGCAGACATTCCCAGCTGCCTGTGACGGCTGAGTGCTGCGGGCGCCCATGCTGGCGGACTGATGCGCGCTCTGCCGCTCGGCCAACTGCTCTCGAAGTCGGCGATTCTCCAACTTCAGCGCCTGCGTTCTGCTACCGGACGTGTCGATAG
>CAYJQA010000853.1:0-1867 GCA_964372065.1 uncultured Litorilinea sp. | reverse complement strand
GGACATGAGGCGCAAGAGCGGTTGGTTGCCTGCTCTTGCGCCTCACTGTGTCTACTGGCGACAATGGGGGAGGGAGCAGGGAAGTGATGACCGGTAACAGGTAAATGGTAAGTGTCGGCCCTCAAGACATCGTGGAATGGAGAAGGCCCTTAACAACTGGGATAACCTTCAAGACATCGTAGAATGGCGTGAGCAGATGCAGGTTGCCAGGCTGCTTATGCGGTCGTTTCGTTTGCTGCGATGGTGGTGAGAGCGGGTGTGGCAGCACGGGCTCTGCAAGTGGGAAAGGATGTGTAGCCAGGCAGCGTCGCCTGGGCGCATCAGGGGCCGCATCGAAAACAGAGAGTGCAGCGCCTTTGGGCGTCAGGTCGAGCGTTGTCCATACACCTGTATTGGGTGTTGCTCCGGGCACCTGCCACAGGACGTTGAGCACCTGTATCTGCTGGTCTGCGTTCACTTTGCGCAAGAAGTGGATACGCCCACTGTAGAGCGGCAAGGGCGCAGGTGGTGAGGCGTCGGGTAGCGCAAGCAAGGCTGTTTGCATATGCACCTGCGCAGGCGTCAGACCTGCCAGTGCACTATGATGCGCACTCTGCCGGTAGGCAGCAAAAAAAGGCAGCGATGCGGTTTGCACACTCTCGAGTGTGTCAAAGTTCTGTTTGCACCAGGTGTGACGGTTGTACTCTTGGTGGAAACGCTCCACCGTACCATTGCTTTCTGGGTGATAGTACGGCGAGAAGAGCAGTTGTGTGCCTGCCCACAAGCCCAGACGCACGACCTGTCCCAGCACGTAGCGGTGGGTGGAGCCACCGCTGAAGCAGCCTTCATTATCCAGTTGGGTGTAGAGCGGTACACCAAGCTCGCGCCAGACATGCAACAGGAAGTCGACTGCATCACGCGCCCGCTTGTGTGTGCATTGTATGCCAGTTGGATAGTGCGAGACGGTGTCCACGGCGTTGAAGGCGCTGACCAGCGTGCCACCGGGCAGGAAATGGGGAACAATATCCACCTGTACCAGTTCATGTGCATGCTGCGGAGCGAGATGCGGGTAGACCACCTCTACAACTGGAGGCGCCTTGCGTACATGGGTCAGTCCTGCCCGTCGCACTTCGGTTTCAATCGTACTCAAGCCGGGCAAGGGTGTGACGCTCTGCTGACGCAATCGAGCCTGAATGGCGCGTGCGCCGATGTAACAAAGCGCATTGGGCTGGGCAGCCTCCACTTCCAAACTGGCTCGTGCTGCACGAATGGCGGCATGCACTTCAGGCGGCAACGCTTTGGCGCAATGGTGTGGCCGTCTGGACTTGGGTCGAAGTGCTTCGTTCCCGCCCTTGCTGTAAAGGGCACGGCATTTGTAGACCCAGGACAAAGACCTGTCCATCAGCCGTGCCACATCGGTGGGAGCGAGACCACGACGCAACTCCTGGACTGCTTGCCGGCGCAGGTTTTCAGTGGATTCAGCCATGACATGCTCCTGTTATGCAGGCCGCTTCACACTGATCCTATACCGTTTTGAGCCAAAATTCCACGATGTCTCAAAGGCTCAGTTGTTAAGGTGCATTCTACGATGTCTCCAAGGTCAGTCAGTTAACGCATTCTACGATGTCTCAAAGGTCGACAATTACCAGTCATCTCGATGAGGATGCCGCAGTCGGCGAGGCGACGTGTATAGCGTCGGGCAGTCGAGCGGCGCACGCCAGAAAACGCTTCCATCATGCGGCAGGTCAGCCCATCACCCGAGTCGTCATGCTTGGCGACCGTCTCGAGCAGGATGAGCGACGCCTTGCCAAAGGCGGGGAGATAGTTGGGCAGAGGCCCTGCCACAGGGGGCAGCGCACCCGGCGCATTTGCGGCGCGCTGGTCGTAG
>CAYJQA010000852.1:0-1869 GCA_964372065.1 uncultured Litorilinea sp. | reverse complement strand
GGTCAATCATATAGGCGATCTGATACGCGGCCGCGCTCAGCGCCGGGTCGCTGCTCTGTTCTGCCGAGACCAACTCGTGGTAGATTAGGAACAACTCATACGGGTTGACGCTGCCCACGATCAGATCGTCGTCGGCATACTTGCGGTTGTTGAAGTGGAACCCGCCCAGCTTGCCTTCGTCCAGCAAGAAGGCGATGATCTGCTCGATGTTGACGCCCTGGGCGTGATGGCCCAGGTCCACCAACACCTGCGCCTGCGGGCCGAACTTGACCGACCACGCATAGGCCGTGCCCCAATCGGGGATGTCCGTGCTATAGAAGGCCGGCTCAAAGAACTTGTATTCGATCAACATGCGTCCGCCCGCGGGCAGATGCCCATACACCTGGCGCAGCCCGTCCTCAAAGCGATGCTTGCGCGCCCGCAGATTATCCTGCCCGGCGTAGTTGGTCCCGTCCGCAAACCACAGGCTCAGACTATCGCTGCCGGTCTTGCGCATGATCTCGCAGCATTCCAGCATGTGGTCGATCGCCTGCTCCTGGATGCCGCGGTCCGGGTTGCCCAGCGACCCCAGCCGGTATTCGTCGTCCTGAAAGACGTTCGGGTTGACCGCGCCGATCTTCACCCCTTGCGCCTCGGCATACTGGCGCACCGCGTCATAGTCGTTGTCTTCCGGCTTGTCCCACGGGATGTGGATGGCGACGGTGGGCGCGATGCCGGTCAGCTTGTGCACCATACCCGCGTCGTCCAGCTTTTCGCGCGTGGTCTTGGCAGCGCCGGGCCAGGCGAAGGCCTTAAAGCGCGTCCCGCTGTTGGCATAGCCCCAACTGGGCGTCGCGATCTTGTGGTTGTTGATGGCGGTCTTGATCGCTTCCACGTCAAGCCCTTGGGCCGTCAGGTCGGCGGCCAGCACCTCATAAGCGGCGCGATGTGAACTCATATCAAAACGCTCCTTCGTGCATGAGTAAGGTCAAGGAAAGCGCGCCCCTGCGGCGCGGAACTGTGTCATTCCGAGTAATCCAAGCCGGGAATCCGGCGCTCAGATCGCGAGGACACGACGGCTTTTGTAGCGGCGGTTTTGAACCGCCGGGGCGACACGTGCGGTTGGAAAACCGCACCTACGATCTGCGTGTCCTTAGAAGGCGCAGCCGAGGCATCTCCCCCTGACCTTTGCATCTTTGCGTGAGGCTCTCGTCTCTCCGCCTCACGCGACCGTCTCAAACAGGCTTCGGATCTCCACCTGCGGCAGCAGCGCGTACACCTGCTCGGCGCTGCATTCTGCCGTGCCCGCGTTCATCACCACCGCGGCCGCGGTCGCCACGCCCAGCGCCAACGCCTCGGCCCACGACTGCCCGCGCCGCCGCGCCAGCATGATCCCCGCGGACATGGCATCGCCCGCGCCCGCCGGACTGACCAGCGGGACCTTGACGATGGGCGCAAAGTAGCCCTCGTCCGCGGTCACCAGCAGCGCCCCCTGGCTGCCCAACGTGATCGCGATGGCGTCGCTCGCCCAACGGCCCAGTCGCGCCTGCAGCGCCGCCGCCAGCCCGTCCAGATGGTCCGGCGCGGACCACGCAGGCAGCGCCTCCGGGTCGTCCTGCGCCAGATCGGCCAGCTCGCGGGAATTAATTTTGAGGATGTGGGGCAGCCCGGCCACGCCTTGCCGCAAGCCTTCGTCCGACCCGTCCAGCAGCGTGACCAGCCCCAGGCTGCGACCGGTCTTGATCAGTTGCGCCCAGGCGTCGGTTGGCAGCCCCGGCGGCAAGCTGCCCGCACAGACCAGCCCCCAGCTTTGCGAGGCGTGATAAAAGACCTGGGCCAACAACTGGTCCAGGTGCTCCGGCCCGGCGCGCAGCGTCGGCGCGATCACCG
>CAYJQA010000851.1:0-1871 GCA_964372065.1 uncultured Litorilinea sp. | reverse complement strand
CTGCCGCGCGCTGAGGCGTCCGCGTTTTCCCCTGGGCCGCAAGCACGGGTACAATCGTGACCGGGTTTGTTTGACCACACAACAAATCTTGACCGTACACCCGCGCACTCGACCAGACGCAAAGGACGCGCACCCGATGGCCCCGCTTTCCGTCTTGATTGGTGAAGATATTGGCCCAGAGCATTTGGCGCGCCTGCGCCGGGAGTTCCCGCAGGTCGACTTTCGTTTTTGCTTGGCCGCAGTCGACTTCACCGCCGCCGCGCCGGACGCCGACATCATGTTCAGCAAGAGCTTCCCGCGGGCGGCCCTGGACGCCGCCGCGCGGTTGCGTTGGGTCCAGGCCGGGACCGCGGGCGTCGAACGGCTGCTCTCTGCCGGGCTGGTCGAGCGTGGCGTGATCCTGACCAACGCCACCGGCGCCCACGGGACGCCCATGGCCGAAGTCATCCTCGCCATGATGCTGGCCTTTGGCACGGGGCTAAACCGCCTGGGGCGCGCCCAAGTCGAGCGGCGGGACATCCGCGACGAGGTGCTCCAGTCCAAGTTTGAGTTGTCAGGCCAAACCTTGTGCGTGATCGGGTTGGGCGACATCGGCGGGACATTGGCCGTCAAGGCCGCCGCGCTGGGGATGCGTGTCATCGGCGTGCGGCGCACGCCGCGCCCCACGCCAGGCGTGGAGACCATCTTCCCACAGACCGCGCTGACCGCCGCCTTGAGCCGGGCCGACCATGTGGCGCTCTGCCTGCCCTTGACGCAGGCGACCCACACGCTGATCGGCGCAGCCGAACTGGCCGCCATGCCACGCCACGCCTACATCTACAATGTGGGCCGCGGCGTGTCCATCGACCCGGACGCGCTGGTCGCCGCGTTGACCACGGGCCAGATCGCGGGGGCGGGGTTGGACGTGACCGCGCCCGAGCCGCTGCCCGCCGATTCGCCGCTGTGGGGGATGCCCAACGTGATCCTGAGCCAGCACACCAGCGGCAGCAGCCCGTACAACGCGGCGCGCATCACCGACATCTTTGCGGCCAATCTGGCGCGCTTTCTGGCGGGCGAACCGCTTCAGAACGTGATCGACCCGGAACGCGGCTATTAGCTCCGGCGCGCCGATTCGTTCACTACGCGAATTTGCGCGCGGTCTTCCGCGCGCCCTGAGCACTATCCGAAATTCGACCCCGATAGTGACTTTGTTGGGTTAACCAACAAAGCCCGTTTTCCTCTACTATGACGAAACGCGCCTGGGGATAACTTGGTTTTGCGCGGGGCAGTGTCATTTCGCCCTGCCCGCGAAAAAACCCCCGACTTGTAGACGGCGATTCGGTTGGCCGCATGGCCTGTGCTAGACTAGGGGCGCTATGTGGCGGAATGAACGCGCGGCGCGCGGGCGCACCTGGTTCGGCCCTTACGCCGGACAAAGATGGATCCTGGCCGGGTTTGTGGTGTTACTGGGCGGGGTGCTGCCTTTTGTCTGTTGGGGCAATAGCGCCGACCCGGCGCACCCACACCAAGTGCCCCATTTTGTTTTTGGCGCGCCGGTAATGCACGTGCACACCGGCATGTCTGCGCCCCATCCCGCGACCACCTCCGGCGCGCCGGAGGCGACTGGTGTCGCGCACCCGGCCATGCTGCTCTTGACGCTGCTGGGCGTGGCGCTGAGCGCGGGTTGGCACTGGCCGTCGCCGGGGCGCTGGCGCGCCGTCTACCGCCCGCACACCTTCCAGCCGTTTGCGCGCGGGCTGCCCGTCCCCACCCCACCGCCGCGCTGACCGGCCGCGGCGTAATCACCGGCACACTTTCCCCTTCGCTGCGCCGCGCACTGCGCGCCGGCGCAGCTTGCCTACAGAAAGGCGTTACGATGCTTCGTTTCATTG
>CAYJQA010000850.1:0-1880 GCA_964372065.1 uncultured Litorilinea sp. | reverse complement strand
GGGTGGACCAGGGCATCTTGCAGCAAAGCGCGGCGGGCGAGTTCTACTACGCGTATGGCGGCGACTTCGGCGACGAGCCGAACGACGGCAACTTCTGCGGCAACGGGCTATTGGGTTCGGACCGGTCGCCGCATCCCGCGCTGCTGGAGTACAAGAAGGTGCTGGAGCCGGTGCGGGTGATGCTCTTGGACAGCGCAACGGGAGTGATCGCGGTGGAGAACCGGCATCACACCAGCGACCTCAGCGCGTATACGATCACCTGGGAGATTCAGGAGATCGGCGCGGTCGCGACCACGACGGGCGAGGCGACCGTGCGTGTCGCGTGGAGCGGCGTGCTCGCACCACTGCACACGCCGGCGGGCGGGCGCACGCAGGTGCAACTGCCGTGGGGCGACTGGCGGCGGGCGGGCGATGGCGACGCATGGCTGGTTGTGCGCGTTTCCCGTACCACGGCCACGATCTGGTCCGCGGCGGGTCACCCGGTGGCGTGGGCGCAGTTCCCGTTGGCGACTGCTCCCCGACCCGCGGCACGTGGTGACGGCCCGGCGGTTCAGGTGAGCGAGGATGCCAGCGCCATCGAGTTCGCCCGGGACGGTTTGCGCGTAGCCATCGACAAGGGGTCCGGGCAGTTGGCGTCGTTTGAGCAGAGCGGGCTGGCGTTGGTGGAGCAGGGACCTGCCTTGCAGGTGTGGCGCGCGCCCACCGATAACGACGCCAACACGTGGGGTGACCAGCGCGCCGCGATCCGCTGGCGCGAGGTGGGGCTGGATCGCGTCGAGGATCAGATCGACGGCGTGATGCTGGAGCAGGACGGCAGCCGGGTGCAGGTGGAGGTGCGCGGCGCGGCCGCCGCGGCGGTGGATGCCGACGCCGTGCAGGCGCAACGGTGGCGGGAGGTGCTGGGACGCGTGGGCGCGCTGCTGAGCCGCTATGCCGGGGAGGGTGAAGTTGGGCTGCTCAGCCGGATGCTGGGCCAGGACTATCACGCGCTGCCGGGTGACACACACACGGCGAAGGTGGAGTCGCTGTTAGGGGTGCTGGCAACCGAGGGACGCGTGTCGCAACTGCTGACGACGCTGCTGCAACTGGTCGCCGACGGGCAGGGGTTACGTGCGCCGCTGGACGCGCGGGCTGAACTGGAGCCTTACGTCAATCACACTGAAGAAGAACTGCGCGCCATGCTGCGTCCAGCCGGCGAGACGCGTTTCGATTATGCGCTGCGCTACGCCGTGCAGGAAGACGGCGGCCTGGGCGTTGAACTGCGGGTCGTGGGCAGCGGCGCGCAGCCGGTCTTTCTCCCGCGCTTGGGCGTCACGCTGACATTGCCCGCCGCGCTCAACCACCTGGCCTGGTATGGCCGCGGCTCGCAAGAGAGCTACGCCGACCGCAAAGAGGCCGCGACCGTGGGTATCCACGCGAGCACGGTGGCCGAGCAGTACGTGCCGTATCTCAAGCCGCAAGAGCACGGGAACCATACCGAGACCCGCTGGGTACGGCTCACGGATGACCGCGGCGCGGGCCTCCTAGTGGTTGCGCCGGGCACACTGGACTTCAGCGCGCACCACTACACGGCGCGGGACTTGGAGCAGGCCAGCCACACGCACAACCTGGCCCGGCGCGCGGCGGTGATCCTGAACCTTGACTTGGCGCAGGGCGGGCTGGGGAACGGAAGCTGCGGGCCGGGCGTGCTGCCGCAGTATATGCTGCTGCCCGGCGAGCATGTGCTGGCGTTTAGCCTGTACCCGGTCGCCCCGCAGTAGACGCCCAGTAGGGCGCTTGGTTACGACGCACAAAGCACGGTGACAGCCGGTTCAGGGGTGGCTGTCACTGTGCTTTTTCGTAGGCGGCGTCAGGTGGTGGGCGACTTATTGTTGAATTGA
>CAYJQA010000849.1:0-1882 GCA_964372065.1 uncultured Litorilinea sp. | reverse complement strand
ATTTAATGTTATAGGTTGGGGTTTGGCGTTTTTTTTGTCACCGCGGGGGGGTTGGCGGTCCGGCTGGGATCGCATCCCCCAACGCCCGCATAGTAAGGAGCATTGCGCGTGGGGCGATATGCACTGCGACGGCTCTGGCAGATTGTGCCGGTGATGTTCTTGGTTTCCATCGCCGTCTTTTCCATCATCCATTTCATCCCCGGCAACCCGGCCCAGATCATCGCCGGGCCGAACGCCACACCTGAACAGGTGGCGGCGCTGGAAGCGCGGCTGGGGCTGGATCGGCCCGTCTATCTGCAATATGGGATTTGGGTGGGCAATTTGTTGTCCGGCGATTTGGGCGTTTCCTATATCAACAAGATGCCGGTCTTGGACATCATCAAGCGGCGCATCCCGGCGACGGTGGAGTTGGCGCTGGCGGCGGGGCTGATCGCGGTGATCATCGCGCTGCCGTTGGGGATCATGGCGGCGGTCCGGCCCGGTTCGGCCTTCGACTTGGGTGTGACCACCTTTTCGGCATTTTCGTTTGCCATGCCCGGCTTCTTCCTGTTGATCTTGCTGATCATGCTCTTTACCCAAGAGTTGCGGCTGCTGCCGCCGTCGGGCCGGCCCGATTTGTGGGAGGAACCGGGGCTATATTTCCGCTCCATCCTGATGCCGGCGTTTACGCTGGGGATCGGCGTGGCCGCCAAGCTGGTGCGCTATCTGCGCTCCTCGCTGCTGGAGGTGTTGGACCAAGACTATGTGCGGACGGCGCGCGCCAAGGGGCTGCGCGACCGCTTGGTGCTGATGCGCCATGCGCTGCCCAACGCGCTGATTCCGGTGGTGACGGTCTTTGGTCTGCAACTGGGCGACCTCCTGAGCGGGGCGATCATCATCGAGAGCATCTATGCGTGGCCGGGGGTGGGCCGTCTGACCATCCAGGCCATCGAATGGCGTGATTACGCCTTATTGCAGGCCAACGTGCTCTTTATCGTCTTGGCGTTTCTGGTCGTCAACCTGGTGACCGATCTCACTTACGGTTTGCTGGACCCCCGCATCCGCTTCGACGAGGCATAGTCCCGCATGTCCACAGCTAAGATTGGCCTGCACGAACACGTCACCACCCGCCACCCTTCGGCGCATCCGCGCCACCATGACAGCCTCACGGAAGCCGCGCTACGCGCGTTCTTGCGCCACCGGACAGGGATGACCGGGCTGATCCTTACGCTGATCTTGCTGGCGCTGGCGCTGGCGGCCCCGGCGTTAGCCCCGCATGATCCGCTGTCCATGCAGACCGCCGACCGGTTTGCCGCGCCGTCGGCGACCTATCCCATGGGCGCGGATGAGTTCGGCCGCGACATCTTTAGCCGGCTGCTGTATGGCGGGCGGGTAGCCTTTGGCGTGGGCGGCGTCTCGGTGGTGTTGGCGCTGGTTGTGGGGGTGGTCGTCGGCGCGATTGCCGGGTTTGCGCAGGGCTGGTTTGATACGCTGAGCGGCCGCATTATGGATATGCTGCTGGCCTTCCCGGCCATCCTGCTGGCTATCGTGATCCTGGCCGTCTTGGGGCCGGGCATCCGCAATGCGGTGCTGGCCGTGGCGATCGTCAACATCCCCGTTTTTGCGCGGTTGGCGCGCGCCAATGTGCTGTCGGAGAAGCACAAAGACTATGTGCTGGCGGCGCGGGCCGTGGGCGCGCCGGGCGGCCGCGTTCTCTTCCGGTCGATCTTGCCCAATAGTCTGGCGACGATTATCGTACAGGTGACGGTGTCATTTGCTAGCGCGGTCTTGCTGGAATCGTCGCTGAGCTTCTTGGGGCTGGGGGTGCCGCTGCCCGACCCGTCGTGGGGCTCCATGCTGAGCATCGGCCGCGCCTACATGTCCCAAGCGCCCTGGTATTCGC
>CAYJQA010000848.1:0-1882 GCA_964372065.1 uncultured Litorilinea sp. | reverse complement strand
CCCTGACGGGCAATAGATCCTAAGTCTATCGCGTCTGCCAATTCCGCCACGTCGGCCAAGCGTCTGGCCGACGTACCGGCCCCAACGCTTGCACAGTATAGCAGAATCGCTGTTTTCTGCAAATTCGGGGCGGATTCGTACCCCCGATTCTGTCAGGCCGCTCGCTTGCGGCGATGGTGCTGCCACCCGGCCTGTACTGTCATCTATCTCAGCCCCTAAGTCTGGCAGTTTGTGGCTTGCTGGGTGTTACCCAACCTTGCCCGCACTGCTGCGACGAGATCACACCTTGCAGCGTGACCCTCTCGCCTTGCTCCCAGCTGCACGCTCGCCTAGCCAGGGCCATTGCTGGCCCCGCTGGTAGGCCCTTACCCTACCCTTTCACCCCTCACCACCGCCGCCGAACGGCCGCGGGGCGGGTCTACTCTCTGTTGCGGTTGTAGTCAACAATCCGTTGCCGGATTGCCGCCCTCACTTACGGTTTCGTGAGGCAACCGTTCCGGTCCATATTCCGGAATGGGAGTCGGGAAGTTCCTCTGCTGACATTGCTGTCCGCAGCGACAGTTTCTATCCGCCCGCTATTTACATTTTAAGCTACGCCACTGGGCCGATCGAGCAGGCCAACCGCAACTGGCGGTAGGGGTTAATCTATCATGCCCGGACTGCGCTGTCAAATTCCACCGGCCTGAGGGAGCACCAAGATCGTCGCCGGAACCCGTGGCCCGGCAAGCGCGGCCCCGGTGCGCCCACGTCAGACGCTTGCCCGCCCATAGGCCGCCAGCGTCGCCAACCGCTCGACAACATGCCGCCCCTTCCACGCGGCTTCAGCCTGCGCCCACGCGGCGGCGTCGATCTGCGCCCAGGACCAGACCAACGACCAAGCGCCGTCGGTTGCCTGCGCGTCAACCCAGAGATCGAGTTGAGCGTCGACCGCTTGGCGATCCAACCGGGCCGCGAAACGTGCGGCGGGCGTCGGCGCGACCTCAAGCGGGGTGAGGCAGTATTCGCCCCAGCGCGCCGGGTCCTGGACGACACTCGTGGCGAAGGCGCGTGTGACGCGGCTCTCGACGGCGTGGCGCGCCGCCGCGTCCACCTCACGTGCGTCGGCCAAGGTCAACAGACAGAGCATTTCGTCTTTGCTCAGAGGGTCAGGGGCGGTGTCCAGGCGCGCCAAGACGGCGTCGAGCGCGGCCTGGCGCAGCGGCGCAGGCGACAACTCGGGGTAGTGATGCAGGATCGCGACGACGTCGGCTGTAGGGTTGAGGGCAAAGCCGCGGAAGGATTCCTCGATGGTCGCGTAGGTCCACCAGGGCGCATGTGGCGCATCCTCCACCGCGGGGGGCACCATGGGCCAGCGCTGGCCGGCCGTGTCATAGGCCGCGACAAGGTACGCGATGCCGCGCTGCACCAAGGGTTCGGCGGGACCTATCCCCAACCGGCGCAACAATGCGAACGCCGTCGTCGTGGCGGCGACCGATGAGGCCGACGTGCGGATGTCCGGCTCCAGCGCGTTCCCAAAGCCGCCGTCGGCGTTCTGGAATTCGGCCAGCGCCGCCACTACCGGCGCTGCCGGTCCTCCCTCAAACGCATGTTCATAGAGTCTCTGGTCCAGTGGGCGTCCGTGGGCATAAAGCCAACGCTTGGCCAACTGCCATTGCGCCGCAGAAAGCATCTTCATGTCATTCCCTCCCGAACGATGTGATATTTGGACGACAGGGTTAGAACGTATGGTCTATGATACTCCGTGTGCGGTGTACTGGCAAACCTTCCGCGTCACGCGCCGCGCGCGTGGCGGCGCGACCGAGCCACGCCCGGTGCGCGGGTCGCTGTTAGGGCAATGCCGGGCATAGCGTCCGCTCGGGTTGCGGCGGGGGGGAGGGGGCAG
>CAYJQA010000847.1:0-1885 GCA_964372065.1 uncultured Litorilinea sp. | reverse complement strand
CGGTTACTCACTGGACAAGGCGTTGACCCGCTAAGATGACCGCATCCCCTTTGCCCACGGCGACGCCTGCCCCCGTGTTGCTGATCACCGGCGAATATCCGCCCATGAGCGGCGGCGTCGGCGCATACACGGCGGAACTGGCCGCGGCGCTGGCGGCGCGCGGCCGCCCCGTGAGCGTGCTGACCGGCGTCGCCGCGGCCGGGGCCGCGACCGCGGGCGCGGTGACGGTCTACCCGACGATGGCGGCCTGGGACTGGCGGGTGTGGGGGCAGGCGCGGCGCTTGGCGCAACAGATTGGCGCGGGCTGGGTCCACGTGCAGTATCAGACCGCGGCGTATGGGATGCACCCGGCCATCAACTTTGCGCCGGACGGTTGGCGGCGCGCCGGGCTGCGCGTGGCCTGGACCTACCATGACGTGCTGGTCCCCTATCTATTCCCCAAGGCGGGCAAGCGGCTGCGCCGTTGGGTGACGGACCGGCCCGCGCGGGTCTGCGACCTGACGATCGTCACGAACGAGGGCGACCGTCAGCATCTGGCGCAGATGGCGCGGCGGCTGGCCTATATCCCCATCGGCAGCAACATCCAAGCGCGGGCGGTGGGCACAGAGGAACGCGCGGCGCAACGCCGCCGCCGGGGCGCGCAGCCGGGCGATCTGGTCGTCGGCTATTTCGGCTTTCTGAACCGCAGCAAGGGCGGGCTGCTGCTGGTGGAGGCGCTGGCGCGGGTGGCGCAGGCACGGCCCGATGTGCGGCTGCTGATGATCGGCGAGCAAGTGGGCGCGAGCGACCCGACCAACCACGCGTTTTTGCAGGAGGTCAAGGCCGGCCTTGACCGCGCGGGCTTGACGCCGCGGGTGACGTGGACGGGGCAACTGCCCGCGGCGGCCGTGAGCGCGGAGCTGGCGGCGTGTGACGTGCTGCTGATGCCCTATGCGGACGGCGCGAGTCTGCGCCGCGGGTCGCTGATGGCCGGGTTGGCGCACGGCTGCGCGATCGTCACGACCGCGCCCCAAGCGCCCATCGCCGAACTGGTGGACGGCCGCGACCTGCTCTATGTGCCGCCGGACGACGCCAACGCCGCGGCCGCGGCGGTGCTGCGGTTGGGGGCTGACCCGCAAGCGGCGGCGACGCTGGGGGCCAACGCGCGGCAGGCGGCCGCCGCCTTCACCTGGGAAGGGATCGCCGCGGCGCATGAGCTTGCCTATGACGCGCCTTGAGCGTTGGGCGCAGGCCGGACTGCTGGCGCTGTTTGTGGCGCTGGCCGGGCTGTATGCGTGGGTGACGCCGCCGCTGGAGGGGTTTGACGCCGACGCCTACTTCCTGGCCGGGCTGCACCTGCGCGAGACGGGACGGCTGCCGGAACTGGACGCGGCGACGCGTGAGGCGTCTTACGAACTGATCGCGCAGCCGCCGCTCTACTTCGCGCTCAGCGGGCTGGCGATGCTGCCCTGGCCGCCGGAACCGGCGCGCGCCTATGTGGCCGCGGCGGAGAACCCCTATTTTGACAAGAGCAAAAGCACACGGCAGGCCATCCGCCTGCCCGTTACACCGTGGACCGCGGCGGCCCCGGTGCGGGCGGCGGCGGGCGTTTCGCTGCTGGGCGCGCTGCTGGCCGTGTGGGCGACGTGGCGGCTGGCGCGTGTGCTCGCGCCGGGATCGTGGACGTTCGCCGCGGCCGCCGCGAGCCTTGTCGCGTTCAATCCTCAGTTTCTCTTTATGGCCGTGACCGTGACCAACGATGCGTGGGCGGCGGGGACGGTCGCCATGAGCGTGGCGCTGGCAGCGGCGGCCGCGTTGGGCGAACCGCGCCCGCGGCGTTGGCTGTGGGTGGGCGTGTGGGTCGGGTTGGCGACGCTGATCAAGTACAGCGGCTTGATCGCCGGTC
>CAYJQA010000846.1:0-1886 GCA_964372065.1 uncultured Litorilinea sp. | reverse complement strand
GCGATGCGATCATGGTGCCAGGTCCGAGGATCTGGCTTGGTGTATTTGCGACGGCATCGACGAGAGAAGCGAGGCGAAACGTACGAGTACTGGACGCTCGTGGAATCGGTCCGCACGGCCGAAGGTCCACGGCAGCGCACGGTGGCGACGCTGGGCAAGCTGCCTGGACTCGATGAGCAGGCGCGGGTCGGATGGGAGCATATTCGGGAGATCCTGGACGGCCGCAGCCATCAATTGGATCTCTTGCACCCGGAACCCGCGCTCCCGCAGTGGGCGCGTGTGGATACGTCGCGCGCACGGGTGGAGCGGTTGCGCAAGTTCGGGGAGGTCTACCTGGGTCTCGCGCTTTGGCGCCGGCTGCAATTGGACGCGTTTTTCGATGGGGCGACGGAGCGTGGTCGCGAGGAGATCGCGTGGGGCACCATGGCCGGTATTCTCGTGTTGGCGCGGTTTTGCGCACCTTCGTCAGAATTGCAGATCGCGGAGTTCTGGTATGCGAAGACGGCACTCGACGACCTGCTCGATGTGCCTGTGGACAAAGTGAACGACGACCGATTGTACCGCGCACTCGACGCATTGCTCCCACACAAGGATGCCCTCTTCACGCATTTCCAAACGGTGTATGGCGATCTGTTCGGTACGACGTTCGATGTCTTGCTGTACGACATTACCTCCACGTATTTCGAAGGCCAGGTCAAAGGCAACGGTCAGGCCCAGCGTGGCTATTCGCGCGACAAGCGGCCCGACTGCGTGCAGGTGTGCATCGCCCTCGTGGTTACCCCGGAGGGCTTACCCTTGGCGTACGAAGTATTCGACGGCAATCGTACCGATGTGACGACGGTTGAAGATATCGTGACGGTGATGCGCGAGAAGTACGGGCACGAGCGGCGCACGTGGGTGATGGACCGCGGCATGGTAAGCGAAGACAATCTGGATATGCTGCGCGAGGCACATGCCAATTACATCGTCGCCACGCCCAAGTCCCAGCTCAAACAATTCGAGCAGCGGCTTCTGGATCACGATTGGGAGCACGTAGCACCAGGCGTCGAAGTGAAACTTTGCGCCGCGCCCGGCGACGACCACGAGACCTTTGTGCTCTGCCGTTCCGAAGGGCGCATCGACAAAGAAAATGCGATTCGCGAGAAGCAGTACAAACGACTCGAGGCGGAACTGAATAAGCTCAAAGAACGCATTGATGCCACCACACGCACACTCCGTGACCGGAGCACCGCCGAGCGGCGTGTCGGGCGACTTCTGGAGCGCTATCCACGTGCAGCCCGCATGGTTGAAGTACACATCACCGAGCAAGCCGACCCCGACCACAGCAGCGGTAAGCGACTGGCCATAACCATCGGCAAGAAAAACAGCAATCGCGAATGGGCCGAACTCTCCGACGGCTGCTATTTGCTGCGTACGAACCTGCGCGGTTGGGACGCAAAGACCCTTTGGAAGACTTACATCGGCCTCACTCAGGTCGAAGACGCCTTCCGTATCAGCAAGCACGACTTGGGCCTACGCCCCCTATTCCACCATAAAACAGAGCGCACACAGGCACACATCCTCGTATGCTTCTTGGCCCTGGTCATGTGGCGCACCCTGCAACACTGGATGCAAAGCTGCGGCCTCGGCAGGGCCCCAAGAAAACTCCTCGAAGAAATGGCCGAAGTGCGTTCTCTGGACATCGTCCTGCCAACCGACGCGGGCCATGAAATCCGCCTACGCGCTGTCAGCCAACCCGAGACTCATCTGGCGATCCTGCTCGACAAACTCCAATTGCGGTTGCCAAACAAACCCAAAACGATCAAAATGTAGTGCAGACTTTTCGGAGAAAAATCGAAATCTCCTAGAAAAATCGAAGTTCGCACCTGCTAACTGCGGAAGATGGG
>CAYJQA010000845.1:0-1889 GCA_964372065.1 uncultured Litorilinea sp. | reverse complement strand
CCCTACCCGCCCCGCCTGGCACTTTTTCCTAAAACACCCCCCCGGGGCCGGGGGCCCCCCCCCCCCCCCCGCGGCTAGGGGGACTTCGATAAGGCTGGCGCCGATCCGCCTTATTGGCCCAGCGCGCCGACGCTTTGGAGCAGTGCGAGCGTGCCCTGAAGATCGTCGATGTCGCTGAGGTCGAGATCGGGTGTGGCGATCTCGTCCAGCGGCGTCAGGATCTCCGGCACGGTGACTTCGTCTGCGGTAAGGGGATACTCAAAGGTCTGGTCGGCGAAGTACTGCTGGGCTTCCTGCGCGAGGAGGAAGTTGACAAACTGGGCGGCGGGTTCCGGGTTCTTGGCGGTGTTAAGCACGCCAACGCCCGCGATGTTGATCATGGAACCGGCGTGCGGCGTGCGGAAGTAGTAGTTGCGCGCGGCGAAGGTCTCGCCTTGCTCGGCCAAGAACCGATAGAGGTAGTAGTGATTGACCAGGCCGACGCTGATCTCGCCGGCGGCGGTGGCTTCCACGATTGCGCCGTTATTGTCATAAGTCTGCACGTCGTTGGCGAGCATCGCCTCCAGCCACTCTTGGGCGCGGGCATCGCCTTCCAACACGCGCAGAGCGGTGATGAAGGACTGGAAGCTGGCGTTGGTGGGCGCCCAGCCGACGCGCCCGCGCCATGCCGCGTCGGTCAGCCCCCAGACGTCGTCGGGCAACTGGTCCGGCGTCAGCTCGGTGTTGTTGTAGATCAGGACACGCGCCCGGCCACTCACGCCAACCCAGTCGCCCTGGAGGCTCTCCAAGTCGGCGGGGACCAGGGCCAGGGTCGCCGCCGGCAGCGGGGCGAGGCGACCAGCCTTTGACAATGCGCCGAGCGCGCCGGCGTCCTGGGCAAAAAAGACATCAGCCGGCGAGTTGTCGCCTTCTTCGAGAATCGTGGCGGCCAGTTCGGAGGTGCCGCCATAGCGGACCTCGACAGCGATGCCACTTTGCTCGGCAAAGGTGGCGATGATCGGGGCGACCAGGTTTTCGCTGCGTCCGGAATAGACGACCAGGCGTGCGGCGGAAGCGGTATCGGCCGCGGCGGTGGGCTGCGGCGCGGCGACCGGCTGGCAGGCGGCAATCAGCAGCAGTGTCAGCGGCAGCCAGACCGCCCGTATGGCACGATGAACATTCCTAAGCAAAATGGTCTCTCCTTGCTGTCCGGCAGCGCAGCGCGCCAGCCGGAGATGATGGTGGATAGCGAACGCGTGGCCGGGACCTACCGCATCCACGGACGGACGGCCAGCGCAAGCCCGGCGCATGGCAGGGCGATGACGATCGCTAATACGACTTGCAGCCATTCCAATACCATGATCGGTTCCCTATTCCCTATAGTAGCGCGTAGTAGCGTGATAGTAGCGTGCTCAAATGCCCGCTTGTGCGGAGGCGTGCAAAAGCTACCACACCGATCGGGCGGATTCAAGGGCCGTGGGACCGAAAATGGCCGACACGCCGTGCGGCGCAAGCGAAGGGCGCGCGTAAGCGCGGTTGGGGAATGACTTAAGCGTGGTTAATACGCGGCGGGACCAGACTGCGCGGCCTGGCGTTGGCGCACAACTTCGTAGAGCAGGATGGCGGTTGACGCCGAGAGGTTGAGGCTGTCGACTTGGCCGAACATGGGGATAGTCACGAGCGCATCCGCGGCGGCGCGCCAGGCGTCACTCAGCCCGGCGGATTCGCTGCCGAGGGCGAGCGCCACCGGGCGGGTGAAGTCTACCGCCGTATAGGGGCGTTCGGCTTCGGGCGTGGCCGCGACGATGGCAATCTGGCGTGCCCGCAGCCAGGCGATGGCGGCGACGGGGGATGCCTCGGCGACGGGGACGGTGAAGAGCGCGCCCAGGCTAGCGCGCACGACGTTGGGG
>CAYJQA010000844.1:0-1891 GCA_964372065.1 uncultured Litorilinea sp. | reverse complement strand
AACCGCCACCGTCGCAGTGCTGCCCTCCACCGTCACCAGCCGCGCATCGATCCACCCCACGGTCCCGTCGGCGCAGGTGAGTTGCCACGAGGTACGCGTCGCGTTCCGCCCCGTGATGTTGCACGCCTGGTTCAGCACCACCTGCCCCACCTTGGCAAAGCTGCTGCCGGGACCGGCATACAGATTGACCAAGCTAAACTTCACGATCGCCACCGGCGAGGACGCGCCGCCGGCCGGCTCCGTTACTTCAGTGGGCATGATCCCACTGACCACGATCATCGCCAGGCTGTTGGCGCCGGGCCGCAGCTAGCCCCACACCTTGACCGTGGTCACATTCGCCGCGCGCGCCAAGGTCACAATCTCCAACTCCAGATCGGGCGTCTCCCCCACCAGCCCGTAGACCAGGCCGGTCGCCGTCGTCAACCGCGTGGCATAGACGGCGTCCGTCACCACAGACAGTTCGCCCAGCAGCCCATAGACCCGCTCGCCGGTTGCGCTGACCGGCGGCGGAGTCGCCACCACGCCTTCAGCCACGATCTCCGGGATGAAGATCATGGAGCCGTCGCGCGGCTGCGCGTGCAGCTGCCCCGGCATGACGACCAAAATCAAGATCAGCAGCAACGCCGGCAGCGCGGCTGTCATGCGGACAAACCGCCTCTGCCTCGTCCCCGTTCGCATAATTCGTCCTTCCCGTGCGGATGACCCGCACCGTCACTCATAGGACGAAAGGCCCCAATCCCCAGTTCCCGCAGCTAGCCGGGCGCGACCAGCGCGTGGTCGAGCGCCTCGCGCAGCGTCCGCGCGCCGATCAGTTCGATGCCCGCGGGCAGATCGTCGCCCACCCGGCGCAGCGTACCGCGCGGCGCCAACTCCGGCGGTAATCCTAGCTTGGCCGCCGCGTTCAGCCGCCGGGCCAGTTGTCCCACGCTGCGTATGTCGCCGCTCTACCCTACCTCGCCCAAGACGGCCAGGTCCGCATGGACCGGCTGGTTGCGGTAGCTGCTGGCAATCGCTACGGCGATCGCCAAGTCCGCGGCCGGTTCCGCCACCCGCATCCCGCCGACCACATTGACAAAGATGTCTTGGTCGCTCAGGTTCATGCCCACACGCTTGCTCAACACGGCAGCCAGCAGCAGCACGCGGTTCAAGTCCACGCCGTTGCCCGTGCGCCGCGGCTGGCTAAAGGGCGTGTGGCTGCTCAGCGCCTGCACCTCCACCAGCAGCGGCCGCGTTCCTTCCATCGAGACGGCGATCGCGCTCCCGGCCGCGTTGGGCAGGCGCTCCGCCAAGAAAAGCTCGGATGGGTTGCGGACCTCCTGCATTCCCCCTTCGCCCATCTCAAAGACACCCACCTCGTTGGTTGAGCCAAAGCGGTTCTTTACCGAGCGCAGCAGCCGGTAGGCGTGAAAACGTTCCCCCTCCAACTGTAACACCACATCCACCATATGTTCCAGTACACGCGGCCCCGCCAATGACCCCTCTTTGGTCACGTGCCCCACCAGGAAGATCGGCACGTTCTGCTGTTTGGCAACGCGCAGCAGCAGCGCCGCGCAGTCACGCACTTGGCTAACCGTGCCCGCCGCGCTCCCGCCCCCCTCCGAATAGATCGCCTGGATGGAATCCACGATCACCAGCACCGGCTTCATCTGCTCGATCTGCTCGATGATCTGCTCCACCACGATCTCGGAAAAGACAAAGAGACGGTCATCGGCCAGCCCCAGCCGATGGGCGCGGCGGCCGATCTGATGGTCGCTCTCCTCGGCGCTGGCGTAGAGCACCGGCCCCGCCGTGGCCGCGCCCTAGGCGGCCAACTGGAGCAGCAACGTGCTCTTTCCGAAGACGGGGTCGCCACCCACCAACACCCCCCCCCCCCGCACAATACCCCCCCCCC
>CAYJQA010000843.1:0-1898 GCA_964372065.1 uncultured Litorilinea sp. | reverse complement strand
CCACAGCGCCGCGGTCATCGTAATCGGCATGCCCGGCGCCATCCCGCTCAGGTCGAAGCGGCGCGTCAACCGCGTGTCGATATCATCCCCGCGCAGCCCCCACCATGCCGCCTTGCCGCTGCGCGGCGTCAGATCGGCCAGCCGCGCCGTCGTCTCGCCCGAAAAATGCACCGTCAGGTCGCCGCTGCCCGCCAACAACACATAATCCGCACCGTAGTTGGCGACGGTCGTCTGCCGCGCCGCCGTAGGATAATCGCTGTAGCGCACATCCAAACGCGGCGGCTCCTGCTGCAAATCGCGATAGCCATACACGCCGTCCAGCGCCAACGCATAGGGGTCGTCGGCATAGTTGTCGACCAGCCAGTCCGCAAATACGTCGTCGAAGGTCAGCGGCGCTTTGTCCTGCGGCGCGGCCCCCGCCAGCACCGCATTATACCCGGCGATCCCATTCGCCGGATGCGCCACCAGCGCGCGCGTCAAATCCGCGCCGAACCGTTGGGCAAAGTAGGCCGTAAACAAAAACGCTGCGCCGTAATGTACCGCATTGCTGCCCTGCTCCTCGCCCCAAGTCGTCAACTGCGTATCCGGCGTGTTGGCAAAGTCCTCGGCAAAGCCGTTTTCCGCGCCAAACCCGGCCACCAATTGCGCGTACTCGCTCAACCCCTCGTTGACCCACGTCTCCTCGTTGCGGTCGCGATACCAGTGGATCATGTGTTGGAACTCGTGCGCCAACACCGTTTCATAGTAGGTGTAGTCGCTGGTCTCGTTCAACCAACTTAAGTTGATGTAAAACATCTCCTTTTCGTTGGAATAGCCCTGCGCCAACCGGCTGTATTCGTCCGCGCTGCTGTAGTACCCCGCAATGCCCGCCCCTAGCCCGGTGGCGTGCAAGATGTGCAGCCGCGGGTCGTTATCCACGCCGGGCTTCCACTCGTTGCCGAAATAGGCCGTCTCGGCGGGATACGCCTGGCGGCTGAAGCGGTCCACCGCCGTGCGGATCACGTCGACGTCCGCGGGCTGGTCCACTTCGACCCAGGCATAGGCCACGTTGGTCTTGTGGACCAACTCGGCGGTAATCGCGAAATCCTGATTCGCCGACAGGTCATGCACCCAAAACTCCAGCCGGTCCCCTACGTCATAGTGGGGCGTCGTGGCGTTCACCACCAGGGGAATCTCCCCTACCTCCGGATGATAGCGCAGCGCCAGGTCGCGCAAGTCGCGCGTCGGCACGGCCACCGCCGCCAACTTCGCCTCGGTGGTCGTCAGGCTGCCCTGTCCCATCGTGGAGGGGAGCGGCGTGGCGTCCGGCGCGGGACGCAGATGCGCCCCGCCTGGCGGATTGCTGGAGAGCGCCGGAGCCGGGGTCGCCGTCGCCAACGGGCGCAGCCCGCGGTCGCCGTCCTCCAGCGTCACGCTACACGCCGTGACCAGCAGCGCCGTCAGCCCTGCCCCTATCAGCACACGTAACTGACTCGACAATCGCATCATCCTTCCCGCACAACGCCCACCCTACCGCGGCGGTTCCGTTCTATCATCGTTATACTTGACGCCGATACCACGCAATCGTCGCGGCCAGACCGTCCTCGAACGACGTGGTCGCCTCAAAGCCAAAGCGCGTCTTGGCGCGCGAAACGTCTAACTTGCGGCGGGGTTGGCCGTTGGGCCGGGTCGTATCCCACACCACCGCGCCGGTGAAGCCCGTCAGCCGCACGATGGTATCCACCAAATCGCGGATGCTGATCTCAAAGCTGCTGCCGATGTTGACCGGGTCGGAGTCGTCATACCGCTCCGTCGCCAGCAAGATGCCCTCGGCCGCATCGTCCACATAGAGGAACTCACGGGTGGGCGAGCCGTCGCCCCACACCACGATCTCGTCCTGCCCCGCCTCCTGCGCGTCG
>CAYJQA010000842.1:1681-1899 GCA_964372065.1 uncultured Litorilinea sp. | reverse complement strand
GTTCTATACCCATGACTTCTCACCCGGTGATATGTTTCTTAGCATCGAACCCTCTGCAAGAAACGATGGCATGCAGTCCGCTATCGGTGGATATTTCCGAATCAGATTCCCTAATGATTGGCCCGTCGACCAGCAATATGACTTTGACTGGCAGGTTCTGGCAAAGGAATCTGATCCATTCCAATCCTTCGATTATTCGGCAATCTCTGCTGCCCGGA
>CAYJQA010000842.1:1328-1671 GCA_964372065.1 uncultured Litorilinea sp. | reverse complement strand
TCAAGTGCCCGTCGCATATGGTAGAGTGGCGAGTCCTGGGTCCACTGCGCTAGTCGAGGTCGGCGCGCTCCACCGACTTTTCGCCGGCCGCAACGCGCTCCCACACATGCGCACCGCCAATCGCCAGCCCTGACACGCCGAACAATATGTCACGGGCGCGGATGACCAGCGCCAGGGAAAGCCCCGCGTTCGGCTCCAGCCCCAGGCTCGTCATCGCCATCACCAGCCCGGCCTCGATCGCGCCCAGACCGGCGGGCATGGGCAGCAGGATCGCCAGCCGCAGCACCACAACCGCGCTGAGCACATCCAGGAACCCCAGCGGCAGCTTCAGCATCGTCGCCAG
>CAYJQA010000842.1:0-1318 GCA_964372065.1 uncultured Litorilinea sp. | reverse complement strand
ATGCCCACCACGCTGAGCAGCGTCACCAGCAGCGCCATCGCAATGGCCCACGGCTGATGCCGCCAGATCGCGCCCGCCTGCTCTTCGGCTTGGCGCACGGCCCGAAACCAGCGCGGCATCCGGCGGCGGCGCCAGATGTGCAGGATCAGCCACGTAAACGGCAGATGGCCCTGCCACTGCGCCACCATAAAGCCGACGGGCAGCATCAAGAGCGCCACCGCGACCACCACCAGCCGGATCTCTTGCCCCTCGGCCAGCCCCAGCCGCGTGCCCAAGAGCACCACCACCCCCGCCGTGATCAGCGTGAAATTGACCAGCATTTCCACCAGCTTGTCCAGCGCCACCGCAGCGATGGACGTCCCCACCGGCACGCCATGCCACTGCGCCGTGGAATAGACCTGGTAAGGCTCGCCGCCGAAATGGGGGCCGGGGGTGAAGTAGCTGATGGCGAAGGTGGTCAGCCGGTAGAGCGTCAGCCGCCCGAAGGGGATGCGCTGCCCCATCCCGCACAAGATCAGCCACCAGCGCGCCGTATAGCAGCCGAAGATGGCGGCATTGAGCAGCGCCAACACCAGCAGGTCGCGGCCATCCAGTTCGGCCAGTATGGCTAGGACTTCGCTCCAGGAGACGCCGCGAAAGACCCAAACCAGCAACAGAACCGCCAGCGCCGTCAGCGCCAGCGTACCCCACGGAAGGTGACGCTTCATTGATCAGTTGCCGGTCGCTCGCCGGGACGATGATGTAAAATGGATTCTTCCGGCTGCCAGAGCGCCCAGCGTCCGCTGCCGGCATGGGCGACGACGATCGCCGCCACAAAAAGCAGCGCACCGCCGTCCCAGTCAAGACCGTTGGCCGCGACATCTAGCCACCCGACAATCGCCACGCCCAAGGCGGCCACTCGCCCCACCACCCCCAACAGAAAGGGCAGCGCCACCGCCAGCCCTAACCCCGCGGCGAGCCAGGCCATCAGCGTGGGCGAGGTCCATCCACTCGCCGCCAGGGGCGCCCGCCACGTCGGAAAGCCGGGCACTTCGCGCGCCAGCAGCGCCGCCAGCACGACAAACCCGACACCCCGTCCGGCGACGGGCAGCCAGCCTTCCACCACGTGCTTGATCGCCGCCCGGATACGGATATAGGCCGCAGTGGATGGATCAATACTCCCGCTGACCACCAGCCAGTCGCGCACAAAGCTCACCGTGAGGACGCCGCCAAAGATGAGCGCCGCCACGGTGGAGATCGGCGGCGCAAAGCCCGGCCAGAGCGTCACGGTGAGAAACCCCGTCTGATACCCGGCGATGATGCGCCGGTTGGCGCTGGG
>CAYJQA010000841.1:0-1901 GCA_964372065.1 uncultured Litorilinea sp. | reverse complement strand
CACCAGTCCACCAGTCCACCAGTCCACCAGTCCACCAGTCCACCAGTCCACCAGTGATCAGTGATCAATGATCAATGATCAATGATCATTGATCCGCCGGACTCCCTGAAACGATCCTCTCAAACTCCTCCGCCCCCACCGTCTCCCCGGCAAAGCGGGCAAAGAGGCGCAGCGCCATGCGTTTGAAGGCGTCGCCCTCGCCTGTAATCCCGCGCAGCCGCTCCATGGCATCTACGATGCCGGCAGCGGCCTGCGCCAGTTGCGCGTTGTCCTCCGGGCTAATGTCGGGTGCCAGCGCCGTCACATCCTCCACGCTCACCGGGCGCACCGGCGCACCCGTGGCCGCGGCCCAGCGCGCAAACGCATGCAGCGAGAGGTCAATCAGCACATGCACCAGAAAGCGCTGGCGGCGGCGCAGGAAGCGCCGTTTCTGCTCCTGCATCACCTGACCCGTGGCCAGGTTCGAGTCCTCCCCCTCACCCAGGTCCAGCAGCGCCGTGCCCGGCCCCGCCGCGGCAATCATCCAGCGAATCGCGCGCCCATCCATTTCGGCATCGGCGGCGTGCAGGTTGGGCGTCACCGCCGACCATTTTTCGTTTTCGTCGGCAATGATCACCGTGCCCGGCTCGGGCGGCGTACGGTACTGCTCGGCCAGTTGCGTGCGAATCCGCCCCGGCGCATTGACCACCCACACAAACGCCCGCACCGACGCATTGAGCCGCACCCTGTCCTCCAGCCAGCGCGCATAGCGCCGCAGCCAGGGCAGAATGGGGGCCAGGTCGCTCTCCCCCCGCAGCGCCCCCACAGGCCGGTTGACCGCATAGTGGAGCATCACCGGCTCTGCAATACTTGCTTCAGGGTGCAGGGGCGATTTCCACCAGCGCTCGGCCCCCAGCCCGCCGCTCAGATCGCGATAGGCCAGTTCCGTGCGGTAGTCTCCCTCCAGCCAGGCAATCCGCTCGATCGCCGGCGCAGGCACGGCGCGCACGCTCGAGCGCCCCGTCTCCGGGTCCGTAAAGAGCGCCAGAAAGAGTTCGCCGCTGCGGCTCAATTCGTCGCTCCACTCAGGCAGCTCCAGGTCGAGGCGGTTCTCGGCGTCGGCCCAGAAGTGGCGCAGAAAGCCATCCAGCGGCGCGTACGCGCTGCTCAGGCGGATGCCGTCGCCCACGGTGTACGATGTGACCAGCGACACCAGCCGTCGCGCCAGCGGGTTGACGCGCCACGCCTCAAGCGCCTCGCGCTGGATGCGCCCGGTGTCGGGTGCGCCCGCCTCGTAGGGTTCGCCGCCTGCCTTCATCAAACCGTCACCCGGCAGCCCCGGCAGCACGGGCGTCACCGCACCCATGCGCGCCCCGGCCTGCGCCCCCTCCCACGCCGCGCGCCAGCGCGCCCGCAACCCTCGTTCGTCCGCCATCAGCCCCTCCGCGTGTGTGCACCATTCAGAACATTTGTTCTATGCGGAGCAGCATAGCACGCCCGCGGCCCGCCGGGCAGAGTGAAACAAGTGGGAACAATCGGGAAACAAATCGCACCCGCGTTCCCTCCCGCGCGCAATAAAAGAGGCCCTGCAACCATGCAGAGCCCCTTCTGATTACGTGTAAATGCCGTTGTGCGTGTGGCTGACTACACCTCACCCCCGGCTATTCTCGAGTCTGGAGAAAGACGCCGCCCCCGTAGGTCACGTCTCCGACGTGACGCCGTTGTTTTGCTCCCCGCTCCGCATGGCCATACTTTGCCCACAAGTTGCCGCATTGGATGACTTGCCGCGGTCACCGCCTGGACCTCATGCATGGTTTCTTTTTGTTGCGGCAATGGGACTGGGCGCGCCGGGGCCGCCGGGGGTTGAAACCCTCGGCGGCCCCGGCAACGCGCTCACCTCGAGACGCTGCGACTTGTGGGTA
>CAYJQA010000840.1:0-1904 GCA_964372065.1 uncultured Litorilinea sp. | reverse complement strand
GCTATCTAGACCGTATCTTAGGCCCCAAAACCCCGCCCAGCGCCGCCGACGCTCACCGGGTACGCTATCTGTTGCCCACGGTGCTTTTTGTGGTCGCCGCGGTGCTGCTCATCTGCTCGCTCTTTCTGCCCTATTGGCGGCTGACGCTCAACGCTCCCCAATATCCTGAGGGGCTGACCGTGACGGCGTATCTCAACCGCCTGGACGGCGACGTGGGCGAGATCGACGGTCTCAACCACTATATCGGTATGCGTCCACTGAATGAGGCGGCCCAGTTCGAGCGTTCCATCTCCATCATCGGCGTGGCGGCGATGGCGCTGCTCATCCTGGCCGCGGTCTATGTCCATACGCGCTGGGTCGTGCTGCTGACGCTGCCCGCTCTGCTCTACCCGGCTATCTTCCTGATTGACCTACAGTTCTGGATGGCTAACTTCGGGCGCAATCTGGACCCGAAAGCGCCGCTTTCCAGCAGCGTCAAGCCCTTTGTGCCGCCGGTGCTCTTTGAAGGCAAGATCGCCCAATTCAGCACCTTTGCCCTGCCCGATATCGGGCTGTGGCTGGCGATTGTCGCCTCGCTCCTGATCTTGGCGGGTCTGTACTTCCACCGCCGCGCCTACAAACCGTTGGTAGATGCGGGGCAAGCTGCGCTATGACGACTTCACGGTTCCACCCGGCATCCGTGTACCGGACGCTGCGCCCGGTCTGGGTGGCGCTGCTGGCGTGTGCGGCGCTGTTCGCCTTCGGCGGGCCGCCGGTCGCCACCGTCGCGCAGGCGCAGGGCCAACCCGCCTTCGACCTCAATGCGGCGCTGGCCGCGGCGCAGCCCGGCGACACGATCCACGTCCCCGCAGGCGTCTATCCCGGCCCGCTGGTGATCGCCCAGGCCGTGACGCTGGAAGGCCAAGACTGGCCCGTGATCGAGGGGACCGGCCACGGCGACGTGATCACCATCGAGGCGGCGGACGTAACGCTGCGCGGCTTCGTGATCCGCAACAGCGGCATCTCGCTGGACCGCGAGAACGCGGGCGTCACCGGCGTGGCGGCCAATCTCACCATCGAGAACAACCGCTTCGAAGACACGCTCTTTGGCATCTATCTCAAGAACGCGCCCGGCAGCATCGTGCGCGGCAACCTCATTCATTCCAAGGACCTGCCGCTGGCGCGGCGCGGCGACGGCATCCGGCTGTGGTACAGCCAGGGCTGTGTGGTGGAGAACAACTATGTCAGCGGCAGCCGCGACCTGGTGATCTGGTTCTCGCCCGATGCGGTCGTGCGCGGCAACACCATCGAGAATGGGCGCTATGGGCTGCACTTCATGTTCAGCGACAACCAGGTGCTCGAAGACAACGTGAGCCGCGGCAACTCGGTGGGCGTGTACCTCATGTACGGCCGCGGCCTGGTCATGCGCCGCAACGTAATCCTGGACAACCGCGGCCCCAGCGGCTACGGCGTCGGTCTCAAGGACGTGGACGATGTCATCGCCGAGGACAACCGCCTGGTGGGCAACCGCGTGGGTCTGTACATCGACAACTCGCCGCGCGAGCCGAGCGCCGTCGTCCACTTCACCCGCAACCTGATCGCCTATAACGAGATCGGCGCGGAACTGCTGCCGCTGGTCAAGCGCAACACCTATACGCAGAATGTTTTTTGGGAGAACGGCGAGCAGATTGCCATCGCGGGCGGCGGGGAACTCAAGGACAATTTCTGGTCGGTGGACGGCCAGGGCAACTACTGGAGCGACTACGCCGGCTTCGACGCCGACGGCGACCGGGTCGGCGACCTGGCCTATCGCCCGCAGAGCTTGTACGAAGACCTGCTGGCCGTCTATCCGCCGCTGGCCATCTTCCGGCGCAGCCCGGTCGCCGATGCGGTGGACCTGGCCGCGCGCGCCTTTCCCATCTTCC
>CAYJQA010000839.1:0-1905 GCA_964372065.1 uncultured Litorilinea sp. | reverse complement strand
GGGCAGCGCACGGCGCTGGGGACGCTGCTGTCCGACGCCCAGCCGGAAGTCGCCGCCGCGGCCATCGCGGCGCTGTGTCTGCTGCAGGGCAGCGCGGCGACGCCGTTGCTGCTGCCCTTGCTGGCGCATCCGGCGGTCCCGGTGCGCGCCGCGGCGCTCGTGGGGCTGATCCGTCACGGCGGTGTGGACGGTGCGCGCCAGGGCGCTGCGCATCTGCAAGGGCTGCTTGACGCCGCCGACCCGGCGGCGCGCGCGGCGGGCGCCGCGGTCGTGGGCGAGTTGGGGATGACGGAGTATAGCGCGCCGCTGCTGGCGCTCCTGGACGACGCGGATGTGGAGGTGCAGCGGGCCGCCATCCGCGCCGCGGGCGGACTGCGCCATCCCGATCTGATCCCCCGCTTGGTCCACAAGCTGGATCAGCCGCGCGTGGCGCAACTCGCCCGGCGCAGCTTGCGCGGCTTTGGCCCCGGCGCAGAAGCGCAGTTGACCGCGTGGCTGGCGGACGCCGATCTGACCCGAGCCACGCGTCTCTGCCTGGTGAGCGTGCTGGAGGAGATCGCCACGCCTGCCGCTACAGCCGCGCTCTTGGACCGGGTGGACGACGCCGACCGCCGCGTGCGGGGCGCAGTCTTAGCCGCTTTGGCGCGCCGCCAACAGGCCGGCGCGCCTGTCGCGGCCGAACGTACCTGGCTGCAGCAGGCCGCCCGCCGCGAGTTGCACGACTATTATGTTTCGCTGGTGATCGAAGCCGATTTGCGCGATACTACGGGGCAGACAGACTTGTTGGTACAGGCGCTGCAAGGCCGGCGCGCACGTATCTTGGCGCGGCTCTTTGCGCTCCTCCAATTGCTCCATCCCGACCGCGATTTGAGCCAGGTACAGCGCGTCTTGGCGACGGGCAGCACGACTGTTCAAGCCAACGCGGTAGAACTGGTGTCGGTCGTCGTGGCGGCCGAGGTCGGCGACCTGCTGCTGCCGCTGCTGGAAGCGGACGCGGAACAGTGGTTACGCGTGGCGACCCAGACGCTTGGCGTACCCCGGCGCAGCGCCGACGATCGGTTGCTCGAACTGGTCCTGGACCGCGACCCCTGGATTGCGGCCTGCAGCCTGCACGCCATCGGCGCGGCCAAGTCGCCCGCGTTGGCGGCGGCGGTGGAAACGGGCCTGACCGCCCGCGAGCCGTTGGTCCGCGAGGCGGCCTTGTGGGCGTGCGGCCAAATGTTGCCGCCCGCCGCCATCCGCCGCGTCGCGCAGCGCTTGCTGGATGACCCGCATCCCTTGCCGCGGCGCTATGCAGCGCATCTGCTCCAGGTGACCGCCTAGCGTGGCTACTTGTCCGCTAGCCGTCCTTGCGGCGCAGCCGTGCGGCGAGCACGCCCATGACGTGCAGCGCAAACTGGGGCGTCTGTTGCGTGAGGAAGATGAAGCGGCGCTCGTCAATGGCGGTGAGCCGGCAATCGGTGGCTGCAACCGCCGACGCGCTGCGTGGGCTGTCGTCAATCAACGCCAGTTCGCCAAAGATGCCGCCGCGGCCGATGGTTTCCAGCACGTTGCCGTTGAGCAGGATGTTGACTTCGCCGTCCAGGATGACATACATCGTCTTGCCCAGTTCGTCACGCTGGAAGATCGTCTCGCCTGCGTAATAGGTTTTGATCTGTTCGTCGCGGGCGAACAGCGTAGCAAGGTCCAAAAACGGCATGGTAAGTCCTCCATTTGGCGGTTGCGTGCGCCGAGGCGTTGATCGTAAGCTGATGATCGCGGGTAGACCGCTGTCCGGTCAGCCGTCGCCGATTATATCATGATCGTTTCCGGCGCGCGTAGACGTGCAAAATCGGCGATTTCTGTCATAATTCTGACAGGCATTTGACATCGCGTGCGGTCGGAGTGGATGCTAAGTAAGTACCT
>CAYJQA010000838.1:1558-1921 GCA_964372065.1 uncultured Litorilinea sp. | reverse complement strand
GACCAGGTCCGTGGCGACGATGAAATGGCGCGGCTCGCTCCAGCCGCCGATGGGTTGGTCGCCGGCGTCGCGGCCCTGGAAGCGCCAGAAATAGAGGCCAAAAGGCATGGGGTCAGGCTGGCCTTGATTCGGCACATAGTAGACGAACTGGGGTCGCGCCGTCTCGACCGTCTGGGCAAAGCCGGCGTCGCGGCTGATCTGGACGGCGTAATGGTGTGCGCCGTTGAGCGGCTGCCAACCGAGCACGGGCGGCGCGCCGACGGCCACAAAGCCGTCACGCGGGTGCATGGGCGTGGGCGTGTCGGTGGCGGGAAACTGGTTGATGGTGGTGTCCAGGCGCATCTGCCAGACAAAGGGGACGGT
>CAYJQA010000838.1:0-1548 GCA_964372065.1 uncultured Litorilinea sp. | reverse complement strand
AAGTTGCCCATTCACCAGGTTAGTGAAGGGGTTGTCGATCGTCGGCGCGGCGGCCTGCCCCGCGGTGGTGATGCCGAAGCTAACTATGTCGAAGTTGCGATCGGGGCCGACGGTCAACTCGTAGGCGTCGGGGTACTCAAAAGCTGCCGGCCCCGCCTCCAGCATGTTATAGCGGTGGGTGGTGTCCCAGACAAAGACCGGGTGGGCGATGGTGCGGTTGGTGTGGACCGGCATGCCCGTGGCGTCGGGTTCGTAGTAGGGTTCCGGGTAGACCAGGTTGGGCGGCGGCATGAGAGGGATGCTGAACTTGATCGGCTCCGAGAAGCCGGTGGTGTTGTCTTGGGCGTCCAGGGCTTCCACGCGCCACTCGTACTGCTTGTCGGGGCTCCAGTTCTTCCATTCCGGCTGCGTGTAGGCGGTGGCGTTGTAGAGGGTGGCGTCGCCGATGAGAAACTTGAAGCCCGCGCCGTCGCTGATCTGGATGTGGTACCGTTCGGCCCCGGCCACAGGCGTCCAGCTGAAGAAGGGATAGATGCGCTGGATGCCCAGGATGTCGATGATGCTATGGCTGGCGGGCGTCAGCGGCGTGGGCGGCTGGTTCCATTCCAGAATGAACTGGCGCGTTTCGCCCTGGGGGCCGGTGACGCCGCGCGGGTTGATGGCCTTGACGCGCCAGAAGAAATCGCGGTTGTTGCCCAGGTTCTTTTCCGGCGTGTATTCGGTATTGGGTGTGACGACGGACAGGCTGATGCTGGAAAAATCCTCTTGCGTGCTGATGTCCAGGACGTACTCCTTGGCTCCCTCGACGGCCGTCCAGGAGAAGCGGGGCAGGAAGCGCAAGTGGACGTCGGGCGCGGGCGTCAGCAACGTCGGGACGCGGTTCCAGGCAAAGGTGAAGCTGCGGGTGTCGCTGGACACGCCGGCGTTGTCCTTGTTGTCGCGCGGCGTGACGCGCCAATAGCAGGTGGTGTTTTCCAGAATCTTGGTCGGCGTGTGCTGGGGGATGAGGGTATCGGCTTTGTAGAAGCACGCGCCGCTGGTGTCGTTGAAGCTGGGCGAGCTGCTGATTTCGAAACGGTAATAGGCCGCGCCGGGGACCGGCTCCCAGCGAAAGACGGTGTCGCTAAAGGCGGCCAGCGGCGCATCGGCGGCCGGCTCGACCAACGCGGGCTTGAGGGTGGCGGCCGCGTTCCAATCTTTGGTAAAGGACCACGTTTCGGAGAAGAAGCCCCACAGCCGGTCTTCTTCGGCCTGCACGCGCCAATAGTAGGTCCCATCGGCGAGTGCGGTCTTGGGCGTGAAGGAGGTCGCATAGGTGATCTGGTCGACGAGGAAATCGGCAAACCCCTGCGCGGCGCTGACCTGCACCTTATAGCGCGTGGCGCCGGGCACGGGGTCCCAGCGCAGGGTCGGCACGCCGGTGGGTGGGTCGGTGAGCGCGGTGCCGATATACTCGGACGCGGGCGCGCTCAGGGTGGGGATGCCGACCTCGGCCGACATCACGACGACGGTCTCGGCCAAGCCCTCGGCGGCGGGTTCCTCCTGGGC
>CAYJQA010000837.1:0-1922 GCA_964372065.1 uncultured Litorilinea sp. | reverse complement strand
CCGGAGAGCGGCAGGATGATCTGCGCCCAGATGCGCCAACTGCTCGCGCCGTCCATGCGCGCCGCTTCGTCAAAGTCCAGCGGCAGGCTACGGAAGTATTGGCGCATGAGAAAGGTGCTGAACGCGCTAAAGGCCGACGGCAAAATCAACGCCTGGTAGGTGTCATACCAGCGCAGGTAACGCACCAAGATGAAGTTAGGGATCATCGTCACCTGGAACGGGATCATCAGCGTCGCTAGATAGATCAGAAAGATGGCGTCGCGGCCCGGAAAGCGCAGACGGGAAAAGGCAAAGGCGGCCAGCGATGCGGTCAGGATTTGCAGCGCGGTCGTCGCGGTCGCCACCACCAGGCTGTTCCAGTAGAAGCGGCCAAAGGGGACCACGGTGAAGGTTTCCACATAGTTGTCCAGCGTCGCCAGCCGGAAGTCGAAGTTGCGTGTCAGGATGGTCGACTCGGGCAGCAACGACACGGCCAGCATGACGCCAAAGGGCAGCAGCATCACCACGCTGCCCAGCAGCAAGAAGGCGTGCAGCCCCAGCCGTGTGGGCAGGGACAGCCGGCTCGTCGTTGGCGGTGAAGAAAGCGCAGCCGTCGTCATGCTTCGGTCTCGTAATAGACCCATTCACGCTGGAGCCGGGTCTGGAGCAGCGTAAAGAGAAAGATAAAGACAAACAGGAACCAGGCGATGGCCGACGCCTTGCCCATGCGCCCAAACTCAAATGCGTTCTGGTAGATGTAATAGACCACGGTCAGCGTGGATCGGGCAGGGCCGCCGCGCGTCATGGTGTAGGCTTCGGTGAACAACTGGAACGCGCCGATCATCTGGATGATGAACAGGAAGAAGGTGGTCGGGCTGACCAGCGGCAGCGTCACGCGGCGGAAGCGCGCCCACGCCCCGGCCCCGTCCACCTGCGCGGCGTCGTAGAGTTCTTGGGGCACGCCCTGCAGCGCGGCCAAGTAGATGACCATGGTAAAGCCGGTATTCTTCCAGAGCGTCAACAGCACCACCGCGGGCTTGGCCCAGGTTGTGCTGTTGAGAAAATCCGGCGGCTGGATGGGCAGCCCGGTGATGCGCCCAAGCTGCCAGATGGCTTGGCTGATGATGCCGAAGTCGCGGTTGAGCATGAACTGGAAGACGATCGCGCCCGCGACGATGGTTGTCACCACGGGCATGAAGTAGATCACGCGATAGACGAGCGCGCCGCGTATGGCCTGGTTGAGCGCCACAGCCAGGATCAGGCCAAAGGCTAACTGCAGCGGCACGATGGTCACCATGAAATAGACCGTGTTCTGCGCCACCTTCCAGAAGATCGGGTCACGCAGGAGGAGTTGGCGATAGTTGAGCAGGCCCACCCATTCCGGCGAGCGCAGCAGGTTCCAGTCGACAAAGCTCAACAGCGCCGACACGATCACGGGCAGCACCACAAACAGCAAGAATCCCGCCAGGCTGGGGAGGAGGAACAGATAGCCTTCCCACTGCCGGTCTGGCCGCCAGCGGAAGGGGCTGCGCCGCGCCGGTTGGGTTTTCGTCCCGGAAGAAATCGTTGTTTGGGCCATGATGCAATTATATCAGAATTGACGGCGGGCGGCGGCGCTCCCGCTTCGGGGCTACTGCCCCAGCGTCGGGATGGGTGTGGCCTCCGCGGCGGGCGTGGCGGTGGGCGTCGCCGTGTCGTCGGTCGCAGGCTCCTCCGTGGGGACCGGCGTCGGGATGTCAACGCCCGGCCCGGCCAGGTAAATGGCCCGCCACGGCTGATACTTGCTGGTCAGCGTGTCGGTGCGCTGCTCGCCGTTCGTGACGACGGTGCGCTCTACGGTCACGGTCATGCCCGGCTTCTCCCACTCCACCTGCTTGATCTGCCCGTCCGCCAGCGTATCGTCCGTCACGTAGAGGGGCGGCGGCGCGTCCTGTACATTGGAC
>CAYJQA010000836.1:0-1924 GCA_964372065.1 uncultured Litorilinea sp. | reverse complement strand
TGCTGGCCTGGTACTTGGGTGTGCGCATGCTCGCCACGTTCGAGCATACCCATTCCGAAGGATGATGTCCAACCGAACTCAGATGCGGGCAAGCACAGGGGGGCGTGATCAGCCCGGCATCCTTCCGCCCTCTGCACAGGGATGCCGCTGAGCGGCATCTCTGTGCACAAAAAGGAGGAGTGCGTGATCGGTATGGAGACCGATATTGAACGCTATCCGCAAGTCTATCCGCACTATCGTGAGGCGCTCGGGGTACTCCAGGGTATCCTTGCTTTTCAGGCCGCGCAGGCCGCGCAGATTGAACCCGGCCCTTTAATTGACCTGAGCATCGCCCAGGCCCGTTGGCAGGCAGGTCTCCCATTATTCAGCAGTGAATCAACGGCGATATCACATCGCCGGCTTCAGGCTGCCTTGGCGGAAGTGCGCGCCTGGTTGCCCCAGGCCGGACAGGCGCAGGCCACCCTCGACCGCCTGTTGGCGTCCGGCCGCATGGATTCAGCAGATACGGCCTCTCTCCTCGACGGGTTTAGCCGCAACGGCACGGCTCGCCTCCAGCAATGGGCCGCCGAAATGTCGGTAGACCCCACTATCCTGGCCGGATTGTTGCACACCGTATTGACCCCGTTCTATCAACAGCAGGCCGTTCCGTACCGGCCCTGGATCGAAACGTCCGGCTGGCGGCGCGGCAATTGTCCCTTGTGTGGCGCTGAACCGAGCCTGGCGCGGCTCATCCGGGAGGACGGTCGGCGTATCTTGGTCTGTTCGTTGTGTCGCAGCGAGTGGCCCTTTGACCGGCTACGCTGTCCGTTCTGCGAAACGGACAGCCCGCCACACATCCGCTACTTCACGGTTGACGGCGATCCCGCACACCGGGTTGACTGCTGTGGGCAATGCCGGCGTTATCTCAAGACCGTCGATGAGCGTGTGTTGGGTTTTCGGACCAACAGCGCGGCGGAAGAGGTTGTCACGGCGGATCTGGACAGGCTGGCACAGGAACAGGGCTACCAGTAGGCCCGCGTGTCATTGGCCCAGACTGCGTTCACAAAGAAGCGTTGACCATGATCCCAGGCGCACAACCGACCGTCTATTACGTCAAAGAAACCGAAACGTGGCGGCGCGTCGACGGGGCCGTCATCGAGGAAACGACGGTCTGCATCTTCGTCAACGGGCGGGAAGTCGCCACGCTCCTGGCCTCGCCGGTGGACCTGGAAGCTTTGGCCCTGGGCTTTCTCTATACGGAAGGACTGATCCGGGGGCTGGAGGACGTGGAACTCGTCGAAAAATCGCGTCACGGCGCATGCGTCGATGTGTGGCTGCGCGGCACCGTTCCCCAGCTTCCGCAGCACGCCATCCGCACTTCCGGTTGCGGCGGTGTCACCTTTGACGATCTCACCGTCACGCGAGCGCCGCTGCCGTTGGGGGGCGTCGTCACGGCCCAGCAGGTCATCGATCGCTACTTCCAACTGAGCGAGACCACGATCCTCTATCCTCTCGCCCGTGGGGTACACGCGTCTGCGCTGTGCTCGCCGGACGCCATGCTGTTGTGGGCCGAGGATGTGGGTAGGCACAACACGTTGGACAAACTCGCCGGCAAGGCCCTACTGCAAGGCATCCCGACCGCGGGTTGCCTGTTTGTGACCACCGGGCGCATCAGTTCGGAAATGGTGGGCAAGGCGGCCAAGCTGGGTATCAGCGTGGTCGCCTCGCGGACGTCACCCACGAGCCGTTCACTAGTCCTCGCGCACGCCTGGAATATCACGGTGATTGGCTATCTCCGCCGCGACAGTCTCCGGCTGTACACGACGCCGGAACGCATTCTGCCACATGCGCAAGCGTTTGCGATCTCCCCCGCATATGCGGCGGCCGAAATGGCGACGCAGGATCAGATTCTCAGCGACGAGTAGCCTGCCGGAGAGGGTGAGCG
>CAYJQA010000835.1:0-1933 GCA_964372065.1 uncultured Litorilinea sp. | reverse complement strand
CCCATGACGGGGTCGTGCGCGGCCAACCTGCGCGGCCGCTGCTGCACACCCTGACGCAACAGTTGGCCTGCCCGGTCGAACTGGTCGCCGCGCCCACCGCCTAAGCCGCGCTGGCGCGGCCGTCATGCTGAGGCCACAGGCCGAAGCATCCCCTTCTCCGGCGCTACCCCAACATGATCTTGAGCGTATACGCGTGATCGCACGGGCGTTGGGCCGGCAGCGCCACTGTGAGCTTGTCCGCGTCGCGCTGCCAGGCCAGCGGGCCGGTGTGACCGAGCATCTCCACGCGGGCGATCTCGCCATCCCACAGCCCGGCGTCCAGCCCTAACGACCGGATCGTCGCGGTCGCGCCCGGCCAGTCCAACAGCACGGCATAGAGCGCGTCGCCCTGCACGGTGAAACGGATGTCCGCGCCGGTGAAGTCGGCGCGCGCCGTGTCTTGGAAGGACCCCTCGACCACTTGCGTCGGCCCCTCGCCGTAGACGCGCCACGGACGGCTGCCGTAGATCGCCGCGCCGTTGACCGCCAGCCAGCGCCCGATCTCCAGCAGAATCGCCTGGTCTTCCGCCGGGATGGTCCCATCCGGCCGCGGGCCGATGTTGAGCAGTAGACTGCCGTTCTTGCTCACGATGTCCACCAGGTCGCCGATGAGCGCGGTGGGCGTCTTGTACTCCAGCCCGTGGATGTAACCCCAGGAGTTCTTGGCGACCGCGGTGTCGGTCTGCCAGAACGGCTCACGCAGCCCGGCCAGTTGCCCGCGCTCGATGTCCCACACCGCGGTCCCCACCGGAAAGGCCGCGTGCTTGTAGTTGATCGCCACTTCCTTGCCCCACGCCGCGCCCCGGTTGTAGTAGTAGGCGGCGAAGCGGCGCAGATAAGGCGCAAAGGCCGGCTCCTCGATCCACCAGTCGAACCACAACACCTGCGGTTGGTAGCGGTCCACCAGGTCGCAGAGACGCAGCAGCCATTCGTCCAAGAAGGCCGCATCGGGCTGCGTCTCTTTGGGTTGAGCGCGGCCATACAGCCCGCGATTGGCCGCGTCCTGCACATCGGACGGGAAGGTCATGCCGCCGTTATAGAACCACCAGTTCTCGGCCCGGTGATAGGACGCGCCAAAGACCATCCCGGCGTCGCGCACCGCCGCGGCCAACTCGCCCACCACATCGCGCCGCGGCCCCAACTTGGCCGCCGACCAGTCGGTGAACGAACAAGCGTAGAGCGGGAAGCCGTCGTGATGCTCCGCCACCGGCATGACGTAGGTCGCGCCGGCGCGGCGGAACAGGTCGGCCCACGCCGCCGGGTCAAAGTGCGCCCCGGTGAAGTCGGGGATGAAGTCTTTGTAGCCGAACTCGGCATGGGGGCCGTAATTCTCGACGTGATGCAGGAACTCGGGCCGGTCAGGCAGATACATATTGCGCGGGTACCATTCGTTGCCGTAGGCCGGCACGCTGTACACGCCCCAGTGAATAAAGATGCCGAACTTGCCGTCCAGATACCAGGCCGGCGTGCGGAAAGCGGCGAGCGATTCCCAGGTCGGCGCAAACGGCCCGGCGGCGATGATGCGGTCGATGGCGGTTAGGTCGTTGGGCATGATAGGATCCTTTGGTCGACATGAAGGCCAAGCGTTGTCGAGGTGTTTGTATTATGCGGGTAGGAGACGGTCACTCGAGTAAGGGATGAGTTTTAAACTCGGGCTTTAGCTTCCTGGCATTGAATGGAACTCTTGCCTATTTTCAAATACCTCGACCAATTCGAATGGGACAGGGATTTCCGCGATGGGATTGGGAATCAACATAATGTGGCTTGGTTCGCCAACGCTCAGATTTCCAGCTGTGAATAGACACACCCCACTCATCCAGTCGAAATCTTTCTGAGGCCAAATACTCTCGACAAAAAGGCGCGTGATCATAGCTGGAGGTATCCGATGATGTCC
>CAYJQA010000834.1:0-1936 GCA_964372065.1 uncultured Litorilinea sp. | reverse complement strand
GGGCGACGCAGGTGACAGTCACCTACCGTGCGGGCAAAACTCGCCCCAAGCCTGAAATGCACCGGTTTCCCCGGATGAGGTTGAAGGTCGGTAAAAAGGTTGGTAGAATGTCAGGTGGGCCTATCCGGTGTATGGCATACTCCGGGTGTATGCTTATTCGACCTTCACACGATGGAGGAACTATGGCTGTGCGTGTGCGCTGGGTCGTGCTATGGGCGCTGCTCGCCCTGTGGCTGGCGTTCCCGGCCCCGACCTTGGCCCAAGATAAATCACTGGTTTGGGAACGCTTCGACGTGGATATTGAGGTGCATGGCGATGGGACCTTTGACGTCGCCGAACACCAGACGATCCGCTTCACCGAGGGGACCTTTAGCGCCGGGTATCGCGACATCCCCATCAAGAATTACAACTATCTCGACAACTGGGAAGTCGTGGACGCCAGCGGCAACGTCTATCGCCAGGCGACGGGCGGCGAGGATGACTACACCTTCGTCGTGAATCAAAGCGGCGGGAACTATGTGATCGAGTGGTTCTTCCCGCCCGCGACCGACATCGCCGAGAAATACACCCTGCGCTACACCGTGCACGACGGACTGCGCTACTATGACGGCGGCGATCAGGTGTGGTGGAAGGCGATCTACGCCAACCGCAGCTTTCCGGTGCTGGCCGGGCAGGTGCGCGTGATCGTCCCGACCGCGGCGGTCATCCAGGAATGGGCGGCCTACATCAACGACGCGGATGCGCGTGCGTCGGCCACGTCCGCGCTGGTGGGCAGCGGCCAGGCCATCCTCTTTACTCTGGATCGCACCCTCAACCCCGGCGAAGAGTTTGAGGTGCGCGTCGAGTTTACGCCCGACGTGGTCGACGGCGCGGTGCAGCCGTGGCAGGATGCGGCCGACGCCGAAGCCGCGCAGCGCGCCGCCCAGTCCGCCTTCCGCCGCCAGTGGGGGCCGGTGGTGACGCTGTTGGCCGGTGTGCTGGGGCTACTCTTTGCCCTGGGCGGCCCGGCGGGCGTCTATCTGCTCTGGTATCGCCGCGGGCGTGACAAGACGGTGCAGCAGGTCGCCGAATATCTGCCCGAACCGCCCACGTCGCTGGCCCCCGGCATGGCGGGCACGCTCTTGGACGAGTCGGCGGACATGCCGGACATCGTCGCCACGCTGGTCGATCTCGCCCGGCGCAAGGCCATCAGCATCACGCAGGTGCGCGAGGAAGGTTTCTTCCGCGATAGCTGGGAGTTCATCTACCGTCGCGAGCGCCAGGACGTCAGCCTCCTCCCCTATGAGAATAAGCTGCTCCAGGGCATCTTTGGCAGCAAAGACGAAGTCAAGCTGTCGGAACTGAAGAACAAGTTCTATACTAAGATTTCCGGCATCAAGCGCGAGCTGTATGCGATCATGGTCAAGGACGGGTACTTCCCCAAGAACCCGGACACCGTGCGCACCACCTACGCCGTCATGGGGGCGTTGGCGCTGCCCGTCGCGATCGCGGTGGGCGTGGTGGGCGCGATCATGGCCTCGCCCTTGACCAGTTTGGGCTTTGTGCCGGGGCTGGGGCTGGGCATCGCCGCCATCGCGCTGATCGCCGTGGCCTACTTCATGCCGCGCAAGACCGACAAGGGCGCGGAAGAAGCGGCCCGCTGGCGCGCCTTCAAGACCTATCTGCACGACATGGAGAAATACACCGACGTCGCCGCGCAAAAGGAGATTTGGGACCGCTACCTGCCCTATGCCATTGCCTTTGGCGTGGACAAGGAGTATATCGCCAAGTTCGCCGGCGTCGACGCGCCCGCGCCGGGCTGGTACATTCCTTCGCCGGACCTATACGGTCCCTATCGCCGCGGCTACTATGGTCTGCCCGGCGGCGGGACGGTCACTGCGCCCGGCGGCGGGTCTGCCGGCGAGACGGGCGGCAGCATGGGCGGCGGTTTGAGCGA
>CAYJQA010000833.1:0-1938 GCA_964372065.1 uncultured Litorilinea sp. | reverse complement strand
GCGTGCTCAAAGAGAAACTGCAGGGGCTGCAGAGCGCGGACGCCCGTCAGTTGCCCCTCACTGGCTCGCGGAAACCGCGCGAACAGCTCCTCGCTCACGACATAGCCCAACACGGAGTCGCCCAGAAACTCCAGGCGCTCATTGTCGTCCAGCCCTTCGTCGTCGGACTCGTTGACATAGCTGCTGTGGACAAAGGCCGTGCGCAGCAGCGTCTTGTCGGAGAAGCTTAGATTGTGCGCAGTTTCAAATTCGGAGATGTCCAAACTCACCACTCTCTCGTCGTTCAGTTGGACCATGCCGGCCCTGTGCGGCGCGTCCATGCGGATCTCTCACGCGGTCAAAAGCTGGGCGGGTTCTTTAGCCCATGCCCCGTCAGCACGGCGACGACCGTCTCGCCGGGCTGGATGAGGCCGCGCACCCGGTCCAGCGCCGCCGCTACCGTGGCGCTCGTCGGCTCTACGAATAGCCCGCGCCGGGCCAGCCGCTTATGGTAGACATGCACCTCGTCATCGCTCACAGCCACCACCGTCCCCTGACTGCGACGGAGGGCCGCCAACAGCGCTGCCGACCGTACCGGCTGGCTGATCGCGATGCCGTCGGCGCTGATCTTTTCGATACGCGGCGCGGCCACTACCTTATCCATGTCGGCATGGAAGGCGTCATACAGCGGCGTGTACGGCTCCGCTTGCACGCCGATTAGGCGCGGCAGCTTCGCCGTGACGCCCGACGCCTGCAAGTGCTGGAAGCCGCGCCACGTGCCCAGCAACGCGCCGCCGTGCCCAATGGGCGAGACATACCAGTCCGGCACCCGCCGCCCCAACTGCTCCCAGATTTCCCAGGCCGACGTCATCTGCCCCAACAAGAACGCCGGATGCCACGCATGGGACGCATACTTGATGGACCTGACCATGCGGCTGGCGGCCGCGGCCGCTTTGGCGGCGGCATCGCGGGGTCCGGGAAGTTCCGCCCCATAGATGGCGACCTGCGCCTTCTTGGGCGACGGTGCGCTTTCCGGCACATAGATGCACGCGTCCAGCTTCGCCCGCGCCGCATAGCAGGCCAGACTCGCCCCGGCGTTGCCGCTGGAATCGTCCACCACCGTCATCGCGCCCAGCCCCGCCAACCAGTTGACCATGACGCTGACGCCCCGGTCTTTGTAGCTCCCGGTCGGCATCAGCGAGTCCAGCTTCCAGTAGACATCCTGATCGCCCCACACATCGCGCAGCAGCGGCGTCCAGCCTTCGCCCAACGTCACTCGCTCGCGACCTTCCGCGACAACCGGCAGCATCGCGGCATAGCGCCAGATGCCGATTTGCGTTTCGTCGATTAGTTCAGGGGCAAAGCGAGGAATGTCGGTGTACTCAAGCGGAGCGGACGTGACTGGACAACGAAGCGGGCTAAGCTCGGCGGGCGCCCTGAACTTACTCGTGGGGCAGAAGGCGATCAACGCGGCGGTCCTTTCCATCTAGCGCACTGCGAGGAGTTCATGATGCCCATCTAGTTTGGCCGATCTCGCGGTGGATGTCAAAGCCAGGGGGCCAAAACATACCCTGTTCACATACCCCGGCAGGTTGGGCGCTGGCCGCCCGCATGGTATAGTATACGCTTGTGATCTGGTCAGAATCGGTCCCGTTGCCGGGAAGGCGACGGCGCGCTGCCACGGAGGTGCGATTTGCTGCGGCGACTTTTCGGCAGGCAAGAAACCAAGACGCAGGACGATCTTAAGCTGGAGGAAAGCCTGCAAAAGACGCGCACATCGGTCTTTGGCCGCATCGGCGCGCTCTTTCAAGAGAACGAGATCACCGACGACCTGTGGGACCAGGTGGAAGAAAGCCTGATTCGCGGCGACGTGGGCATGACGGTCACGCTCCAGCTCATGGAGCAGACGCGCACCCGCGTGGAGCGCGACGGTGTGCGCGCCGGCAAAGACGCCTATCT
>CAYJQA010000832.1:0-1945 GCA_964372065.1 uncultured Litorilinea sp. | reverse complement strand
GTCTTCCTCCGTGGGCGTAACGCCCGCATCCACCAGCCACAACACCACGTCGGCGTCGTCCACGGTCTCGGCGGCGACCTCGACCATGTGCTCGCCCAACTTGTGTTGGGGCTTGTGGATGCCCGGCGTGTCCAGAAAGAGCAATTGGGCGTCGGCCAGCGTGAGGATGCCCAGCAGTTGGTCGCGGGTCGTTTGGGGCTTGGGGCTGGTGATGGCGATCTTATGGCCCAGCAGCCGGGTCAGCAGCGTGGATTTGCCCACATTGGGCCGCCCGATGACCGCCACAAAGCCGCTGCGATGGTCGGGCGGCAGGTTGTCGGCGGCGTCGGCGGCGGGCGTGGGTGTCAAGTCGTGTTGTTCCATCTAGTGTCCCGGCGGCTTGGGCAGCTTGATCTGCAACGTGCCGGTGGCCTCCTGGTCGTGATGGGTACGCCAACCGAAGTTGGCGTGCATATAGCGCAGATAGGGGTCGGGGTTGAGTACCTGCTCGATCATATAGGTGGAGCCGGTGAGCACGATTACGTCCTGGCCGCTGCGCATGGTCTTGGCGACGGCGACGGCCTGGCGCGCATCGGCGATGACCAGGATGGGCGTCTCGCCCGCGACCTGCTCAATCCCGGCGCGCACGGCGGCAGGGTCTTGCCCTTTATACGACGCGCCGGTCACGATAATGGCCTTGGCGATGCGCGCCAGTTCGACAAAGACCTTGCTGGGCACGCGCTGGCCCGACATGCCGACCACGAAAATCTTGTCCTGGCCGCCAAACTTGGCCTCCACCTCGCCCACCAACGCATGCATCTTCTCTACATTGTGGGCGATGTCGGCATAGATGCCGTCTTCGACCGTCATAAAGCGGCCCGGCAGCCGCGCCGCGATGTAGCGGTCCAACACGGTCGCCAGGTCCAGACCGGGATGGAACCAGCGCAGCACCGCCAGGCCCAGGGCCGCGTTCCACTTCTGATAGCCCGCGCCGATGAGCGATTCGTGCGAGATGGGGTCGGGGTGATGCGCCGCCAGATCGGCGAGCAGACCGTCCACAGCCGGTTCGTCCACCAGCGTCAAGGGCGCGCCCACCTCGGCGCAGACCGCCTCGATGATGGCGCGACTCTGCGGGTGGGTCTCGGTGGTGAAGAACGGGACGCCGGGCCGTGCGATCCCGGCCTTGTCCAGCACGCGCTGCCAAAGCTGGCTGCCCAGCACGTGGGCATGGTCGCTGCCCACGTTGGTCAGCACGGTCGCCACCACATCCAGCCCGCGCGTCTGGTCATAGCGCCCGCCCACGCCGGTTTCCATCGCAGCCCACTCCACCCCGTGCATCTCATAGAGCGCCAGCGCGATGAGAATGGAAACCTCGTGGAAGGTGTGGGCGTAGTTCGGGTTCTGCAGCGCCAGCCGCACACAGTGGGGCTGGATGCGCCGCTGCCAGACCTCGTTGATGTCTGCCTGGGCGACAAACTCGCCGCCGACACTAAAGCGTTCGCGATAGTCGAACAGGTGGGGACTCATAAAGGCCCCGGCCTTGCCCACGCAGCCGAAGCCCACCTCCAGAAAGCGACAGGTGGAGCCTTTACCGCCTGTCCCCGCCACATGGATCAACTTGGTCGGGTGACCTTTGGGCCACAGGCCGCGGATGGACTCACGCAGCAGTTCCAGCCGGGCCAGCTTGGGAATCGACCACTCGGCGTGATAGATCTGGTCGACGGTGTTGTAGTATGGGTAGTTCGGCGTATCCGCCACGAAAACCTCGCGACTGTCTGCTGTCATTCTGACGAGTCTGCGAGGAAGAATCTCTCCGGCGCGCGCCACATCTCAGAGAAATTCCTCGCTACGCTCGGAATGACCGATAAACGGTTGGTCATGCAGACGGAGACAACCACTAACCAAGCGGTTCCGGCTTGAGCGTGGCTAGGACGGCGGCGATCTCGTCGTCCACAATGGCCTTGAC
>CAYJQA010000831.1:0-1945 GCA_964372065.1 uncultured Litorilinea sp. | reverse complement strand
CTTCATAGCTCTACGGCGTGGGCGTCGGCGTGGGCGCTTGGGCGACCGACGCGGCTTCCACCACCGTCACGGCCGCGGCCAGCGGGTCTGTCCCCGGCTCGACCGGCACGTCCGGCAGCAGGCCGTTGACCGAGATTTGATGGCGGTCGGGCGTCAGCCATTGCGCGTTCGTAACATGCAGGCTGCTCTGGTCGGGCAATTCGTGGATCAGTTGCACACTCCCTTTGCCATATGTCTTCTCCCCCACCAACACGGCGCGACCGTGGTCTTGCAGCGCGCCTGCCACAATCTCGCTGGCGCTGGCCGAGCCGGCGTCTACCAATATGACCAGAGGCGCATCGCCGGCCGCGATCCCCGGCGTCGCCTCCTGGGCACTCTCCTGCCCGCCCGCCTTTTGCTCAATAAAGACGACGCCGCCGTCCAACCACAGATCGGCCACTGCCACTGCCGCCGAAACCAGCCCACCCGGGTTGCCCCGCAGGTCGAGGATAAAACGGTCCGCCCCCTGCGCCTGCAACTCCTTCAACGCCTGGCGCATCTCGTCGGCGCTGCGCTCGGTAAAGAGTGAGTGGCGGATATAGCCGACATGCCCGCTGGTCGCCTCCTCCAGCATCCGCCATTCGACGCTCGGCAGGGGAATCTCGGCGCGCACCACCGTGAGCGTTACCTCGGCGTCCGACGCGTGGCGGCGCACCAGCAGCGTCACTTCGCTCCCGATAGGCCCGCGTACCAGCGCCACCACGTCGTCCATCGACATCGCGCGGGTGATCTCCTGATCGTCGACCAGCAGCAGCAGATCGCCGTCCTGGACGCCGGCCTGCGCCGCCGGTTGCCCCGGCATGGGCCGTAGGATATAACCGTCCGGCGACTCCTCGATGTTGGCTCCGATCCCCCCAAACCTGCCCGCCAGACTGTCCCGTTCCAGTTCGCGCGGCTTTGGCTCCACGAAGTAGGTGTACGGATCGCCAAACGACTCCACCATGCCGCGGATCGCGCCATAAGTGCGCGTGGCCGCGTCCGGCTTCGCGCCCAAGAAGTCGCGCTCCAGCAGCCGCCACGCTTCCCAATAGACGGGCATGGCCTGTTCGGAGGATGTCACCTCCGGCGCGGTGGTCGCCGGTTCCGTAACGGTGTGCAGCAGCGGGTAGCTGACATAGCCGAAGCCAAAGGCTAGACCCACCACCGACAATAGGCCCAAGACGGTCGCAAGCGGTCGAATTGACATAGGTGGATGGATTCTAACACAGCGCCGCAGGCGGCTCAAGCATCGGCGGCCCGCAGGGGCGCGCGGCGTCGCTACATCGGGCGCACCTTGGACGAATCCACCGCCGACGCCGCGCCCCGGCGATGGGCCGCGACCACCTCCGGGTTGAGCCGGTGGCCGATGCCCGGCTGCTCCGAGAGCACCAGATAGCCGTCCTCGATCCGCTCCACCGGGTCCAGCAGACTGGCGCGCCAGTCCACCTCACCCCAGGCGTATTCGAGGATGTAGAAGTTGGGCAGCGTGGCAACGACTTGCGCGCTGGCCGCGGTCGCCGCCGGACCGGCGGGGTTGTGCGGCGCGATGAGCAGTTGGCGCATGGTCGCCGCTGCCGCGATCTGCTTGGTCGCCAGCAGCCCGCCGTCATGCTTCACATCGGCCATCAGCACGCCCACCACCCGCTGCGTCAAGAACGGCCGGAAGCCGGTCAGCCCGAAGATGCTTTCCGCCGAGGCCGTGGGCATGGGCACGCGGGCGGTGATCGCGGCCAGGTCTTCGACCTGCGTATCCGGGACCGGCTCCTCATACCAGAACAGGCGGCAAGGGGCCAGCGCGTCGGCCACGATCAGCGCCTCGGACGCGTCCATGCGTCCGTGACAGTCCACGGCCAACTCGACGTCGTCGCCGATGGCCGTGCGCACGGCTTCCACCCGGGCCACCCCGGCGCGCCAGGCAGCGCGCGGC
>CAYJQA010000830.1:0-1946 GCA_964372065.1 uncultured Litorilinea sp. | reverse complement strand
CGGTAAAGAGACCCAGCAACGCCACCGACGTTGTTTCCACATTGGGATCGGCCAGGCGTGGCGTATCGGCCCGGTAGTGTGTGTGGAAACCGCCCAATGGGCCTTGCTGCGCCAACAACGCATCCACCAACCGCTTGTCCGGTTTGCCCAGCAGCGCACCGGCGTAGACACACCAGGCGACACCGAGCGTCTCATACGCGCCATCGCGGGCATTATAGGCCAGGTCAGGGAAACCGTGCCCGTCAAAGGTGGACATCTGTATATCATACAGACGGCGCGCACTCTCCAGATAGCCCTGATTAACCTCGTTCACCACGGCCATGCACGCCAGGTTGGAGTACGCCGACCAGTCGTAGAAATAGCCAGGGCCGTCATGCCGGATGGTCATGATCTGCGCGTCGCCGATGGTCTCAACCAGGCTACCAGGGTCCCCGAAATGTTTCGGCGGCCAGGGGATGGCCTCACCCCAGGCTACTTCGATGAAGGCGTTGCCGGTGATGCCATATTCCCCCAGCGTGTCGCGTAGGGATTCGGCAAGTCCCACCTCTCCCCACAGTTCCAGCGCGTGTGCCGCCAACAGCGCGTCGTTGGCGAGAAAATAGTTGTGGGGCCGGATGTTAGGGGATTCCTGCAACAGCCCCAGATCGGCATTGTACTGTCCCCTGAGAAAGCGCGCAGCATCTGCTGCCGCTGGCGTAAGCGCGGCGATCCAGGCCGTGTCCAGGGGGTTCCCCGGTGTGGGAGCCGGCGTGATGCCGGGCGCGACGGCGGTGCAGGCAGCGAGGAGAAGTGTGGACAAGAAAGTTATCAACCTATGTTTCACCATCTACCTCCGTTCGATAGCGTCGCCCGCAGGCGACAGGGAGTCGCTAATAATGTAGCATAATCGGAACCCAGCGCCGCGCCGGGCGAACTTGCATCGCAGGCGAACTTTTGGTCTAATGCGGGCATGACACCCTACAGCGTCCCCACCCCGATCGGCAAGATCGTCAAGTCCAACACCCACATTGACTACGTTTGCCAGGTGTACAGCCTGGGCGAAGTGCAGCAATGTCCGGAGCCGGGCGATTACTGCTTTGGCGCGTTTGTCGCCATTGAACTGGACGACGGCGTTCCCCAGGGCAACCGCTTGGTCGGCGTCATCTACAACACGCTGCTGATGAACCCGGACTTTGGCAGCCTGGGGCCGCGGCTAAGCCCGCGCCAGGACCTGGAGATCTTCACGCCCGACTATCTGGCCGAGACCGCGACCCTGGTCGGGCTGATCGCCGTGGGCTGGATTGACGACCGCGGCGTCTGCCGCCAGGGTGTCCCGCCGCAAGCCGCCACCGTCAACAACCGCGTCGTGCGGCTGGACGACGACGGGCTGGCGGCTTTTCATCGCGACGCCGCGGGCAAATTGGCGCTCCACTATGCGCCGCTGCTGCTCAGCCAGCAGAACCCGCTGGTGCTGCCGCTGCTCATCCACATCGTCGACCGGCTGATCGCGCTCTGCCCGGCGGACCGCGGCCAGCTCAGCCTCATGCGTAACAATTTGGCCTGGCGCAGCATCGTGCAGCCGGCCAGTTAGCTCCCAACCCCATGAACGAACAACTCTGTGTCGGGACCGTCAAAGGTCCCGGCGAAACGCCCCACGAATACACCTTTATCGCGCCCGACCCGGAGCGCCGCGTCAAGCACGGCGAGTTCGTCTATTACGTGGCGCAAGTTGAGGACGAGACACGGCAGATTTTGGGCCGCGTCACGGCGCGGCGGTCGGTGCGCCTCTTCCCGGACAGCTTTATGGCCGACCCCAATGTGCCGCCCAGCCAGGTCGCCGGGCTGTTGGGCTATGAGAGCGACGCCAACGAGCTTTTCGAGCTGACGGTCGCGGTGTTGGGGTATCACGACAAGGGCTTTGGCGACTTCATCAACCCGCGCGTCCCGCCCGCGGGCGGCGCGCCGGT
>CAYJQA010000829.1:0-1954 GCA_964372065.1 uncultured Litorilinea sp. | reverse complement strand
CCCAACTTCCGCAGTTGAGGCCAGGTTTTTGGTTTTGAGCGGGTGTTTCTTCGGGGACGATTTTCGTAAGTCTAGGGTGGTAAATGGCGCGCGTTTCTGCACGGTCGGAAATGGCGATGTAGTGAAGACCTACCCCCTTGTAAAAGCGGTACGGATGTGGACAATGGGGTCATGTATTTGCGGCCCATATACCGAGACAAGGATGGGAAACGGCACGCGTATTGGGCGTTGATGGAATCGGTGCGCACGGCGCGGGGGCCGCGCTCGCACGTGGTGGCGTACTTGGGTGCGTTGCCGGAGGCGGAGCGGTGTGGGGTGGCGCAAGCAGCAGAGGGCGGCGGCCCGATTCAGGAAGGGTTGTTCGAGGAACCCGCGGCGTGGGTGGAGGTAGACACATCGCGGGTGCGCGTGGAGCGGTTGCGCGAGTTCGGCGGGGTATGGCTGGGACGGGAACTGTTGCGCCAAGCGGGGTTGGATGTCTTTTTCTCCGAGACGCTCCCCGAAGGACGCGAGGATATCCCGTGGGCGGCGATGGCGCAGGTGCTGGTGTTGTCCCGGTTGAGCGAGCCGTCCAGCGAATTGCACATCGCGGAGCATTTCTACCGGCAGAGCGCCCTGGCGGACGTGCTGGGCATTCCCGCGGAAAAGATCAACGACGACCGGTTGTATCGTGCGCTTGACCAGGTGTTGCCGCACAAGGAGGCACTGGAGCGGCATCTCAAGGAACGGCTTGGGACGCTGTTCGACTTGGACTACGACCTGTTGCTGTATGACGTCACCTCGACCTATTTCGAAGGGGAAGCAAACGCGAACCCGCAGGCGCAACGGGGGTATTCGCGCGACGGACGCCCGGACTGCAAACAGGTGTGCATCGGCTTGGTCGTGAGCCGATGCGGGATGCCTCTGGGTTACCAGTTATTCGCGGGCAATCGTCACGACTCGACGACCTTGGAAGAAATCGTGGAGACGATGGAGCGGCGCTATGGGCGTTCCAACCGCATCTGGGTGATGGACCGCGGCATGGTGAGCGAAGACCACATCGAATTTCTCCAGCAACACGGCAGACGCTATCTCGTCGGGACGCCCAAGAGCGCATTAAAACGATTCGAGCACGAACTCCTGTCGCACGACTGGGAGACGGTCCGTGATGGGTTGGAGGTCAAGAAGTGCCCTTCTCCGGACGGGCAAGAGACCTTCATTCTATGTCGCAGCGCCGACCGGCGCGAAAAAGAAAAGGCCATGCACGAGCGCTTTGCCCAACGCATCCGGGAAGGGCTTGAGAAAATCGCGAAGGCCTGCGCCCGCAAAAAGCAGGAACCCCTGACGATTGCGCAACGCGTCGGACGCCTCAAAGGACTCAACAGCCGGGCAGCCGGGTTGTTTCACGTCAAGATCGATACCCGACCCGATGGCGGGGCCCGCGTGACATGGCGCGAAGTCGACGACTGGCGCGCCTGGTCCGAACTCAGCGAGGGATGCTATCTCTTGCGCAGCAATGTAGCCGACTGGAGTGCCGAAGACCTCTGGCGCACCTATATCCAACTCACCGAGGCTGAAGCCGCATTTCGTATCCACAAAAGCGACCTGCGCATCCGCCCCATCTGGCACCAAAAACCCGAGCGAGTCCAGGCCCATATCCTCGTCAGTTTCCTGGCCTACGTCCTGTGGAAAACCCTTGCGCAACGATGCCGGCAAGCCGGTCTCGGCGACGAACCCCGAAAAGTGTTTGCCGAACTGAAACAGATCGGCCTCGTCGACGTTGTGCTACCAACCAAGAACGGCATCGACATCCGCAAACGCTGCGTCACCCAACCCGCGGAGCATCAAGCCATACTCCTCCAACGCCTCGGATTCCAACTTCCACAGCGACTCGAAATCCACAAAATGTAGTGAAGACTTTTTGAAACCCCGTCAATAGAATCAACCACTTACGAAAATAACTGCGGAAGTCGGG
>CAYJQA010000828.1:0-1963 GCA_964372065.1 uncultured Litorilinea sp. | reverse complement strand
GCAATCAGCACAGCCGGTTGCCTTGCGCGAAGCGCGCTGCGCCCCGCCAGTTTCAATTTTGTCTCAAGCATCTCCCACCTCCTACGGGCAGCCAGCAGCCATAAAGCTATAATGCTCGTCGTAGGCGCCGGCGCAGGTGGCCGAACCGCCGTTCTTGTTGACAACCCCGCCGTTCAGCCACGTTCCGCCGATGTAGCCGCTGTATTCCGCGTCTCCCAGGTAGGTGTTCGTCCAGGCGCTCACGCTGCCGTGATTCACCTTGACCGCATAAGGGCTGCCCGACGACATGGCCCGAATCCCATAATTGGCTAAAGTTCCGCCGCTGACGCGGATCACAACCTCGTCAAGCTGAACGTTCGCATCGCTCGCGTAGAGGCCCTGGGCGATGCTGCTGCCTGTCACGTCAACCACGGTGTTTTCGATTTTGACGGTATTGGTTGACGATCCTACCGCCTCTATGCCGGTGACGTAGCCAGGGGAATTGACCTCGACGTATAGGTCAAGAATTCGCGACTCGGCTGCTGTCGTTCCCGACAGGTAAAGTCCAGTGCCGCCGGGTGGGTTATCGGTGACGAATATACGCGTGTCGAAGAGATGGGTTTTTCCAAAGAGTATAACCCCATAGGCACCGCCGGTATTGTCCTGGACAACGACCGTAGAATTGTAAATCGTGGGCGTTGCTCCATCTTGCACGTAGAATCCCGTATTGGAGGAGCCTTCCCCTCCGGTGGCGATGGCGGTCACGTCGTGGATGAGGAGATTGGTAACGCCGCTGCCCGCGTAGACGCTGATGGCGCTCAAAGCGCCGCCACCGGTGTTCTGGATGGTCAGGTCGCGGATTTCGGTGTTGTTTGCAGCAATGACGGTGCCGCCGCTGCCGCCCGTCACGCCTGGGGCCGTGATGATGGCAGCGCCCTGGCCTGCCCCGGCGAGCGAGACGTATTCCCGCAGCGTGACCGTCCCGGAATAGATCCCCGGGGCGACCCACACCAGGTAGGGGTTGCCGGCGCTGGCGTCTTCGATGCTGTTGATGGCGGCCTGGATCGTGGCGAAGTCGCCGTTTGCCTGCGCCACGACGACGACGTTGGCTGGGCGGGTGACGCTGATCGCCGCCTGGTAGTCGAAAATGAACTGCGTGCCAGTGAGCATCAGGCCGAAGCCGGCGCTGTACTGCGTGTCGTCGTCTATGCCATCGGCAAAGCCGGCCGGCACGCCAGATAGCCCACTCCAGGGGGCGCTATCGGCCAAGAGAGCGTGACCGGCTTCGAGCGAGTACGAGGCGAAGGGAGAGGCGGTCAGCGCCTGGCGCGGGGAGAGCGTGGTGTACGTCCCACTCCCGCTCGGGCAGCGGACGGCGATCTCCAGGTAGAGCGCCTGGCCGGAGTAGACCGCGCCGAAATCCAGGACGACGGTGAACAGGCCGTTCGATACCGTCACGCCGTCTGCGCTGTCCGCTCCGACCTGGCTGCCACCGGACAGAGCATCCCACAGCCCAAGCTGGAAGTCGCAGGTATCGGTCACCAGGTCGTCATCCAGGCGCAGGTGGCCCTGGTAGGTGAAGGGCGTTCCAAGCGGAACGCCCGGCGAAGGGGCCGGCGCCTGGGCCAGTACGCCCAGACCGGAGGGCGCGGCGAATGCAGCGAGCAAGGCGAGCGCTGCCAGCAAAAGGGTAATGGTTTTCGTTTTCATAATGTCAATCTCCTTGTTTCGATTTCTATTCACTCTTCACTATCCACTATGCACTCTGGAAGAGTTTTGGGTTGGTTTCTCGAATCATTTTTCAGGCGCCATTCGGGTTGGGTGGTGCGGTGGGGTCAGCGGATAGGTAGCGGATTAGCGGATAAGATTGGCGCCATCCGGGTTGAGCGGTGCGGTGGGAGACGGCGGGCCGATGGGCAAGGGGGGCGCGGTTGCCGTCGGGGATTGCTCTGATGGAGTCGGCAGCAGCGGCGGGGTTGCCGTC
>CAYJQA010000827.1:0-1966 GCA_964372065.1 uncultured Litorilinea sp. | reverse complement strand
AAGTCCTTGTCCTTAGACGCCAGTTCATAGCTGCCGACGGCATAGACTTCGTTGATGGCGCTGAGCAGGCTGGTGCGGCCCCCGATGTCGGCGCCGCGCGCCACGCTCGTCCCTTGGAGGAGGCTCAGCAGCGCGGCGGGCGCGGCGATCGCGATCAGCCAGACCACCAAGAGCAGCAAGACCGCCAGTTGGACCTTGCCCAAAGTGCTCAGGTTGGAGAACCATTCGATCAGGTTGGGCCGTCCACCGGGTGCGGCGGGCCGTTCCTGCATAGACGCGGCCTGCTGCCGGCGGCGCGACGGCATATTGCCCGCGATGCCGGCATTTTCCGGCGCATAGCTCGCCAGGTCTTCCGGCTCAAACGCGGCGTCGGCCGGGCCGGGCGCATAGCCGCCGTAGGCCAGTTCTGCCGCGGCGTACCCGGCGGGCGCGCTTCCGGTGGCCCCGGGCGTCTGGGAAAGCCGTTCGCTCAGGATGCGGCTCATGCTGATCGCCAACGTGGGGTAGCGGTTGAGCAGCATGTCGAAGTCTTGCTTGCTCAACGTCCACACGTCGACATCCGTCTCGGCCACCGCATTGGCATTGTGCGGCTGGTTGGCGAGCAGGGCGCGCTCGCCGAAGGCCTCCCCTGCGCCCAACAGCCACGCGCCGCCGGCCAACGCCTGCATCCGCACCTGCCCCTTTTCCAAGAGGTAGAGCGTGTCGGCAGGGCTGCTGGCGCGGTAGATGACTTCCCCGGCGCGATAGCGCATGGGACGCAGGAAATCTACCACTTGGCGCAACTCGGTGGCACTCAGTCCGGCAAAAAGCGGGAAGGCGCGGAACCGATCCTCGTCACCGCCGCGCTCCGGTGTGGTGAGCCGCGACGCCAAGCCATTGCTCAACGCCTTGCCGATCTCCGGGTATTGGGCGGCGAAGGTGTCCAGGTCGGACTTGTAGAGAATCCACAGATTGGTGTTGCGGATGGCGGTGGCGTCTTCGCCGCGAATCTGCCCGGTGACCAGGCTCGTTTCGCCAAAGTAAGCGCCGGCGCTGATGCGGCCGACTTCTTCCAGCACCCCGCTGGCGTTTTCCGCGGTCAACTCGACTTCGCCGCTGTCAACCAGATAGAGCGCGTCGCCGACTTCGCCCACCATGTAGACGCGCTCGCCGGCCGGCGCATGTTGCAGCACCATACGCTGGGCGATGGCCTGCATGATCTGCGGCGCGACGTCGGCAAAGATGGGCATTTGGGCCATGCGCAGCACGGCTTGCGACTGGTCCGACTTCGCCAGTCGAGTGCGCGTGTTACGCGCCAGACTGCGCCGGAAGCCGGGATGCTGCGCGCTGAGCGCACTAAATTCGTCCGCGGTCAGCGCCCAGAGCAGCCCTTCCTGGGTGACGACGGCGCTCTCGCTGTAGGGTTTCCCCGTCAGCAGCGCCAGACTGCCAAAGAGCGCACCGGACGCCAGCGTCTTGACGCGGTCGCCGTTGACTTCGACCTCGGAGCGTAACTCGACCGCGCCATTTTCCACCAGATACAAGCCCTGGGGCGTGTCACCGGCGCGGAAGATCGTTTCTTGCGCCTTGACCTCGCGCGGCTGGAGACGGCGCGCCACGGCCCCCAGGGTGTGCGGCGGCAGCCCGTGCAGTTCGGGCGCGGCGGCCAACCGCTGGACGAGATAGTCTTCCATCTGGGTGAGCATCCCACCCAGGTTGCGGCCCAGTTTCAGACCGATGGACGGCTGGCGCACGATCGTCTCGCGCAGGGTGCGGTCCGAGAGCTTCCAGTAACTCACATCCGAAAGTGCCCGCGCCGTCACGTCCTGGGGCGTGCTGCGCAGCAAACTGGTGTCGCCCAAGAGACTGCCCGGCCCCACCGTCGCCAGATTGGTCCCGTTGGAGGTGGTCAACGCGATAACGCCATGGCGGCCGAGGTATACCGCGTCGCTGCGCTCGCCTGCCTGCAAGAGCACCGTTTGGGCCG